>JAQBNQ010000427.1 GCA_028288545.1 Bacteroidota bacterium | reverse complement strand
AGTGAGATTGAATTTTTTAAAATACTCTTCATGAAAACTATCAAGCAGGTTAGCGGTGTATATAACGCTGATAATAGCCTTATGCTTTTCATCTCTGAATTTACTTTGCTTTATTAAATCTTCAATTGTGGGCATAATTCCTATGGGTTTGTATAAAAATAAATATAGTCATTCCTCCGGTTTTGCGGTCCTCATTATTGACAAAAGCGGGGGAAATATCTATATTTTACTAATAAGATCTTCGCCGAAAACTATTTCGTATTCAGAATATAAAGGGGAATACCTTGTTTGTCAAGGGATTTTCGGAATGCAGCTTCCTTTTCCCAAAAGCCGGTAAACGGCAAAACACTCCTGGTGCCGAAGTAATCAATTTTAATTTTTTATTTTAATCCTCTGTATCCTGACTTAAAGTAATTGCATGGAAAGATCAAAAACAACAGGCTATGCCTTTGTAAATGGCATTAATATGTATTATGAAATTTACGGCAACGGCACCATCCCTTTGGTGCTGATACATGGCGGAGGTTCAACTATTGAAACAACTTTTGGAAATATACTGCCGCTATTGCCAGGTAAATTAATTGCTGTTGAATTACAGGCACATGGCCGCACCGGCGATAGGGATGCTCCTGAATCATTTGAGCAGGATGCGGATGATGTTGCGGCGCTGCTTAATTATTTGAAAATAGATAAAGCCAACTTTTTCGGATTTAGTAATGGCGGCACAACAACGCTTCAAATTGCCTTACGGCACCCGGGTTTGATTAATAAAATAGTGGTAGCATCTGCTATTTATCAAAGGGAAGGAATGATACCCGGTTTTTTTGATGGAATGGCAAACGCAACACTAAATGATATGCCCGGACCTTTAAAGGAAGCTTATTTAAAAGTAGCGCCCGTCAAAAACAATTTGCAGGTAATGTTCGAAAAGGATAGGCAGAGGATGTTGAATTTTAAAGACTATAGTGATGATCACTTACGTGCTATAAAAGCAGCCACCCTGCTTATGGTAGCCGACCACGATGTAATTACTACCAGTCATGTTTTAAAAATGTCGCAGTTGATACCGAATGCACAGTTAGTGGTTCTGCCCGGTACTCATGGCTCGTTTATTGGCGAGTTGGGCACAATAGAAAAAGGCAGCCGATTCCCTGGAATCACTGCTGCCCTTATCGAAGAGTTTTTAAACAATTAGACTGTGGTCCTCTTTCTAGTTTGTTGGTATTGCCGTAATAGTTGCGTTCCGTATGTAACAAGGGGATGCAATAAGTCCGTTTCTATAATATTGCAGCAACACGTTAGTGGATGATGAATAGTTAACCTTAATTGTAAGCGAAATAGGAGCAAAATCTGATGCGTTGCCTGATGTTTGCGGTGCCCCTTCAAAAACCGTACTACCCGCATTAAACTGGTAATGTACTCCACTCGCTAAACCAGATGACACCTCCGCAGAAAATGTAAGTATGTATTTGCCTGGATTAAGTGACAATGAGGTTTGGGTAACCGCGCTTGTACTTGTAGTTGATGATGGCGAAAGGCTTTCACTGTAATAGGTTGTCATTACTGTGGGAGTAGCACCGGTAGCGCCTGTGGCTCCCGTTGCACCGCTTGCACCCGTAGCACCAGTGGCTCCTGTAACACCTGCTATACCTTGTGGACCAACATCGCCGGTTGCTCCTTGTGGGCCTTGCACACCAGTAGCACCAGTGGCTCCCGCTATACCCTGCAATCCTTGTGCACCATCGTTACCGGTTGCGCCCGTTGCTCCTTGCGGACCCTGAGCGCCTGAATTGCCATCGTCTCCTTTATTCCCCTTGCTACCTGTTGCCCCTTGTATTCCTTGCAGACCTTGAGCACCAGTGGCTCCTGCTACACCCTGCGGACCCATATCTCCGGTTGCACCTGTAATTCCTTGTAAGCCGGTATTTCCAGTGGCACCTTGCACTCCCTGTACTCCGGTAGCACCTGTGGCTCCCATAACTCCCTGCAATCCTTGTAATCCCTGGATGCCTTGCAGTCCTGTGGCACCGGTTGCCCCCTGAATTCCTTGTGGACCAATGTCACCAGTTGCGCCCGTAGCCCCCGTAGTACCTTGCAATCCCTGCAGGCCTTGAATACCCTGTTGACCCGATGCGCCGGTTGCACCTACTGTGCCTTGAATGCCTTGTGCCCCTGTATCCCCCTTCGCACCTGTCACTCCGGTAACGCCTTGTAGTCCTTGCAGACCTGTTGCCCCGGTTGCGCCCTGAACACCTTGTAACCCTGTTGCACCAGTTGCTCCTTGTGGCCCGGCAACTCCCTGAAGACCTTGCAGACCTGCATTACCTGTGGCACCCGTTGCACCCTGTAAACCTTGAATGCCTTGTGCACCAGTATCTCCTTTTGCACCTTGAAGTCCTTGTATTCCCTGCGGACCAGCATCGCCAGTCGCTCCGGTCGTGCCTTGCAAACCTTGAATACCCTGTGCGCCTGTTTCACCCTTTAAACCCTGAACACCTTGTAAACCTTGCGGCCCTGCATCACCGGTTGCGCCGGTTACTCCCTGTAATCCCTGCAAACCGGTCGCTCCCTGCAACCCTTGAATCCCTTGCGTACCCGTATCGCCCCTGGCTCCTGTTACACCCTGAAGACCCTGCAATCCTTGTGGTCCTGGATCACCAGTTGCTCCGGTAACTCCCTGTTGTCCCTGTAAACCTTGTGGTCCATCATTTCCGGTGGCACCTGTTGCTCCCAGTGCCCCTTGCGCTCCTTGCGGACCAGTGGAACCCACTGCTCCTGTAACTCCGGGTATCCCTTGAGGCCCTATATTACCTGTTGCTCCGGTTACACCTGGCAATCCTTGTGGTCCAGCACTACCTGCTACACCAGTAGCCCCGGTAACCCCTTGCAAACCTGTTGAACCTGCAGGACCAGTTAACCCCTGCGGACCAGTTGGCCCCGGTAAGCTGCTTCCTGAAGTAGTTGCGTAAGTAGCATAGTTGGCTACGTTTGCAACGTTAGCCACAGCAGCCGTTGCCGAAAATTTAGAATATGCTGCCCCTTCCAGTCTGTTACAACCCATGTTGGCATAGGCTGTTCCGCCGTTAGGATCAAATTCAACTTCTAAGAATTTATCTGAAACCCAGTCTATATTATTAAAGTTACCCTGTATAGCAGTTCCCCCGCCAATTACCACGGCTATAATACCAAATGCATCAGAGGTAACTGTGTGCTCCTCCTTATATGCGACAATACCCGTTGCCGAGTCATTATGCAGTGTAAACCTGAATGTTACCTGCGAGTTAGTTATAGGTAACCCAGCCGAGTTTCGGGCTATGGCCTGGTAGTTTAAACCCATTGTAGCATGTAAATTACCTGCCAGCAGGTTAAAAAAAATGATCGTGAAAAACAGGGGAGTCAGTTTCACTTTCCTAAAGATTGGGTTTAAATTTTTCATGGTCGCTGTTTATATAGTTACTAAGTCCTTATTTATTTAATGATTTCCAGCTTACGGCTTAATTCGGTTTTCTTTCCATCCTTGCCAGCTGTAAACTCAAGTACTAAAAAATAGGTACCTGCTGCAA
This sequence comes from Bacteroidota bacterium, assembly GCA_028288545.1. Classification (GTDB taxonomy): domain Bacteria; phylum Bacteroidota; class Bacteroidia; order Chitinophagales; family LD1; genus Bog-950. The sequence continues at coordinate 16,568 of JAQBNQ010000427.1, read as the reverse complement.
AGTCCGATACATTCATTTGTTCAATGGTTTTACCACCCTGATAGTTGGTGGACCATATATCTCTGATTTTTTGGCCGGCTATATTAAAAAGTGATACAGAAATTTTGCCGGGTTCGGGTAATTGAAAGCCAAGCCATGTTTGTGTTACTGCCGGACATGGATAAACGATAAAAGAAGATGGATCGGCTGTTTCCATCAAGCCGGTCATTATAAGGTTAGGCTGCTGAAAACCCTGTGTAAGTGTATTACCGTTGGCAGTAAAAGTGGTAATAAGTCCCGTTTCGCCTACTGTATATGATAGTGTGCCATTAGGAGTATTTACTATGCCCCCCTGGCTACCAAATACCTGGGGCGAAAGCGATTGTGCTGTTGCAGTTACGCTTAATGAAGCAAAAACAATAAGATAAAAAACCTTGCGCATAATAGTCACTTAAAAGATTAGGCAATTCGCTCACTTATGGTTACGGCACTGGTATAAGTTTGTTGCAACAAATGATCTGCATTTCAACAAAATCTGCGCATATATCAATGCCCCTTGTGTATTCAGCCATTTTACACGGTTTGGGTTGTATGTTTCACTCTGTAACCGTCTGATTTTAGGGGGCCTGTCCACAAGCCGCATATTGTTCCCTAAACATTTTTAAGAGACCTACGTACAAACATAGACTTATGAATCGGAGCGTTAATGACACCCCTGATTTGGAGAAACTTATCTCTGAAGCAGAATCCCTGGTGGATAGAAGAAATCCTGAAGCACTGCCATTGGCGGAAGACGCGATGGCGCTTGCCATTGAAAGCCGCAATCCCAGATACATCTCTTATGCAAAATATTTGGTCGCTTTTTATCACTGCCTGGTTGCAAACGATTACGAGAAAGCCATTGCCCTTTGCAAAGAGTGCCAAAGCAGTTTGGCCGAAGAAGATTTGGACGAAATAGGATATAAGATATACATGGTGCTGGGTAATTCGTACCAGCTTTTGGGCGATGTTTTTTTAGCACAGGACAGTTACTTATTGGGCCTTAAACAACTGGAGGGCCGTAAAACCCTTAGTAATCGCGAAAGAGGATTTCTCGCCGCTTTCTATTACAATGTTTCACTTTTACTTAGCAGTTCCGAACTAAAACTACCTACCGAAGAATATCTTGAAAAGGCCATAGAGATTTACCAGGAGATTGACAATGGCTTTAAACTTTCGAAAAGTTATATAGCCTATTCCGGCGTTTTTGAAGGCCGGGGCGAATACCAAAAAGCAATTGATATTCTTTTTAAAGCGCTTGAAATTGACGAGCGCATCAAGGACTTATATAGTATCGCTTTAACAAAAGCAAATCTTGGCATCCAACATTTGCGCATCTCTAAACTCGATTTAGCCTACGATTACCTCAAAGCCTCGCTCGAATATTTCCGCTCAAAAAATATGATGTGGGAAACGGCTATGGTTAAAATACATTTTGGAGAAACCCTTATTGCAAATGGAAGAAAGGCTGAAGGTGCACAGGAGCTACTGGAAGCCGAAAGCCTATTCGATTCGCTTGACAATAAACAGGAATTATCGAAAGTTTATCAAATACTGGGCAAGTATTATTCCGAAAGAGAAGACTACAAAGCGGCCTTTCATTACCAGGCAAAATATACCGAAAGCCTGAAGTACTTTTTTGACACTGAAAAAACAAAAGCCCTTACCCACGCTAAAAAGGAATTTGAAACAGAGCTAAAAGAAAAAGAGTCGGCATTATTAAAAGAGAAGAATGAGGAGATTAAAGGATACGTACATAAACTTGAAGTTTCCAACAACGAATTGAAGCAATTTGCAAGTGTGGCGTCACACGATTTAAAGGAACCTTTAAGAATGGTTTACTCATATATGGGTCTGGCCAAAAAAAGTCTCGCTGGCAGGCTTACAGAGCAGGAAGGCGAATTTATCTCATTCGCTCTGGATGGCGCCAAACGCATGGAACAACTAATTGTTGATTTATTACGCCTTGCAAAAATTGATTCAAACCCGCAGATAAGCAGAGTTAAGATGCAAAATGTAATAAGTGAGATAAAGCTCAATCTCGAAACTTTAATGCTTGAAAAAAATGCCTACATCACTTCTTCCGATCTGCCCGAAATAATGGCAGACCGAACTCAAATAATTCAACTATTTCAAAACCTTATTGGCAATGGCATTAAGTATAATGAAAGTAAATGCCCCACAGTAAGGATAAAGTTTGTTCGCAATACAGATACTATTGATATTTTAATTTCGGATAACGGCATTGGCATTCCCGAAAATTACCGGGAACAGGCTTTCCATATTTTCCGAAGACTGCCAACCAAAAAGGAATACTCGGGCTCAGGCATTGGCCTGGCTATCTGTAAAAAAATTGTTGAGAGCATGGGCGGCAAAATATCTATACAAGCCAACCCATCTGGCGGAACTATTTTTAAAATTACCTTGCCTCTTAGCGTTTGCGCCCCTGCATTGGATAAATAAACAGCCCAGCCTTCAATAAACGGGTAGCCCTTTAAATCATTTCAAAAACGCCACCTGTTTTTCTCAGCGCAGGTTAGATTGTTCTATTTAAAACTGCGCTGAAATTTGGTTGAATAAACTAAACCATTGTTCGCGGCTAAGATGGCCCATGTTTTTGCCCATACGCACAATTACAAGCTTCTTATCAGGCATTACATATATAAATTGCCCATCCTTGCCAATAGCGGCAAAAAATTTTCTTTGAGGATATAGCCACCAGTTATAATTGTAGGCAAACTTAAGGCTGGTATCTTCCATCGGCGCAAGCGATGCTTTTATCCACTCCGCCGGCACAATTTGTCTGCCATTCCAACTACCTTTTTGCAAATATAACTGGCCAACTTTAGCAATATCCCTTGCGGTGGACGCAAGACAACACCATGTTTTTTCAAAACCCAGGCTATCATTATCAACGGTCCATTCAGCTGGGCTCTCCATCCCAAGCGGCCCCCAAATCTTTTCCTGCATGTAGCCACTAAGCGTTTTGGGATAAAGTACCCGCTTAAATATCAGGCCCAATAAAGCTATGTCCCCCGAACGATAAACAAACCTTCGTTTGCCGGATTCATTTGCCCTTAATTTCAACAGCATTTTTTCCATGTGCGAGGTATAGTACAAACCCGCATGAACGCCAAATGGATTACTATTCTCTGCATAATGAATTGGGGCTGTCATCTGCAATAATTCGAGCAGCGTAATATTTCCAAAACCCCGTCCCTTTAACTCAGGCAAGTATTTAACTATCGTATCGTTTACACTAGCCAAATACCTATCATGTATGGCCACCCCTGTTAGCAAAGACACAAAGGACTTGTTAATTGAAAACATCTGGATATTATCTGTAGGGGTATAGCCTTCAAAATAATTTTCATAGACAAGGCTATCATTATGTATAACTACAAAAGCCAGCGTATTAATTTTTTCCAAAGTTTGATTGAAGGCAGAAGAGGATGTATATCTTTTCACATCTGAAGTTAAAGTGCCGGGCACAAACTTCCGGGGATGCTCGGCACTTATGTGCCTTGCCGGAAATTTTTTAAAATCATTGATATCCGAATCTCCATAGTGAATTAGCCTATAGGCTACCGATGTAGAAGCGCATCCATTCAGCATTGCAATCACTAACATTGCAATAAAAAGGCGGTAATGCATTGTAAGCAAATTTTAATTTTTGACTAACGGTTTTGCGCGTATTAATAAACTTGTTATTACTTTATCAGGTAAAGCCGTAAAAATCAAAACTACTGAAGTAATACGAATGTTTTGGTACACGCTGACTTTTTTGCCATTTGGCAAATACCGGCTTAAGGACATTTCCTAACTTGTGCCAATGGAAAACTTAATACAATATCTTCTTCAATTCGCGCATTTAAATCAGCAGCAGATTGATTTAGTAAAAAGTAAAGGGACTTTCAGGGAAATTAAAATGGATAAATACTTTCAGGAGGCGGGAAAAATCCCCCGTGAAGTTGGTTTTTTGACAGATGGCATTGTTAGAATTTGCTACTACAACAATAAAGGCGATGAAATCACCAAGTATTTCATTGACGAAAATAATTTTATAGTCGACATCAACAGTTATAATCAAAACATCCCCTCTTCAGGATATATACAGGCAGTTACCGATTGCAAATTTGTCATGTTTTCAAAAGATGCCATGAGGGAGTTATCAATGACGATTCTTATTTGGGATGAGCTTATTAATAAAATAATAAACAAAGCCTTAATAGAAAAAGTCAATAAAATAAGCCCAATGCTGGCAGAAGACGCAACGGAACGTTATCGTAACTTCTTTACTAAATTCCCTGCACTTGCCAACAGGATTCCCCTGTCATATTTAGCTTCTTATTTAGGCATCACACAATCTTCATTAAGCAGAATCAGAAAAAACATCAGCCGTTAAATTGCTTTTTGCCAAATGGCAATTGATTTCAGTTTAGATGATCCCTCTTTTGTATCATCTAAAAAAGAATAAAAATGAAATCAATAATCATTACGGGAGCAACAAATGGAATCGGCTACAAGTGTGCAATACAATTGGCCAAAATTGCAACCAACGAACAAATCATAATCGCTTGCCGGAATCAGCAAGCCGGCAAGAAAGTAATTCAAACTATTAAACAAAAAACGGGGCATAAAAATATTATATGCCTTCCCCTCGATCTGGAATCTTTACAATCAATTCGGGAGTTTACAACGAAATTTTCAAGCCAATCCCACAACAAAATCATTGCGCTGATAAATAACGCCGGCATCCAGAATATTGCAGCAATAAAATTTACAAAAGATGGCTTTGAAAGCACTTTTGGTACAAATCACATTGGTCCGTTTTATCTTACGCTATTGCTATTGCCTTATATGGACTTTAACGGAAGTATCACATTTACCGCAAGTGGCGTACATGATCCGATGCAGAAAACAGGGATAGCACCGCCCATTTATACAAACGGCAAGGACCTCGCTTTCCCAAAAGAAACAAATGAAAAAGAAAACATAGCCGGGCAACGGAGATATTCAACTTCAAAACTCTGTAACATTCTAACCACGTACTTACTACAAAGAAAGTTGAGCCCCTCAAATATCCGGGTAAATGCTTTTGATCCGGGCATGGTTCCCGGCACAGGATTGGCAAGAACCTATCCGCCACTATTGCAATTTGCCTGGAAAAATATAATGCCATTACTTACCTGGTTTAAGCACAATGTAAATACAGCACAAAAATCAGGAACACGGTTGGCAAACCTTGCGTATTCAGAGCAATACAAAAATTACAGAGGAAAATACTTTGAAGGTGACAAAGAAATTAAGTCTTCAACAGATTCCTATAATACAATTTTTCAAAACGACTTATGGCAATCAGGTATTGAGTTAACAGGAATTAAACCGGGAGAAACCAGCATTTCATTATTTTAAAATTTCGTGCCCTTCCGTCATACCCGCCTTAAAGGCCTTCCATATAAAACACATTAAACCGGTGCCCATCCGGGTCGGCAAAAACAAACCCATAATATCCCTTACCAAATTCTTCCGGCTTAGAAATAAGTTTTCCGCCTGCATTACTAACTTCCTGCCCCCACGCATCCACATCCTGTTTGCTGTGCGCACCCAGTGTAAATACAATTTCATTGCCCTTCTCCAAATCGGCTATTTCACCTTTTATACCCGCTTTTAATTTGTCTTTAATAAAAAAGTGAATTATAAAATCCTTTTCGCCAAACAAAAAACTTGTCAGATCATCTGATCTGCCGTTAGGTTTAAATCCCAGCTCCGTATAAAATTTGGTTGTCAGCTCTAAATCGCTTACAGCTAAATTGGCCCATATCTTTTTCGGGTTCATAATATTTAAATTTTAGATGTCCTCATATTTATTGAAACACCCGGAAGCCACACAACTGAATTTTAAAACGGCCGCGCGGCAAAAGCTATAAACAAAGCCATAAGCAAAAACACCGCATTTATAATTGCATGGGGGAATTCCTTGCGCATGATGTGCGTGTATATGGCACCTGTCATAATAATGGCAATAGTGGCCGCACCCATAAAGGTAAGGTAATGTCCATGTCCTAATAGCCTGGGTATTATTACCGAAATCCCACTGATAAGTTCTATGCCGGCTATTATTTTAACTATGCCCGGTTCAAAATCCTCGGCCCAGGTGCCACCGCTTTCAATAACCTTCTCCCTGGTTTGAAAGAGTTTGAAACTACCCGTAATTACAAAAATTAAACCCAGCAATCCCTGTACAATCCAAAGCGCTATAGCCATGTGTTTTATTTTTTATAGTGATAGTGCATTTTAGTGTCAAGCCTGGTTCATTATCAGAAACTGCAACTCCTTTTTATGTTGAAGCTCTATTTTTGGACAACAGGATATGTAAAGCCTAAAATTTTTTCATCTCTTAAGTCTTCGTACTTGTCCTCTATAAATCCACATAACACACTCCTTTTACCAAACCCAAAATACCATTCATTAGTTTTGGTTAATTTATATTCTTCAAGGTGTTCTTCTTCTGTAATCCGAAACCCTTTTTGAAGTTGAAGCTAACTGTCTCATTACCAGACCTAAAGCGTTACGAACCGCAAGTTAAGGAAGTTAAGTTGATGTTTTAATCGATTTCCTAAAACTGCAAAATAAAAACTGGGAAGGGGTAGTATTTAAATGGCGTGGTCATACCCTTTTGCGAGAAAAACAATTCCCTTTCTGTTTCGCCAAACTTCCTCCTATATTCGTAAAAGGGTAAATAGGGGGTAGCTTTTGCGAGAAAAACTTCCTCTATAAGTAAGTTAGCGGCAAGTTTAACGCACTACAACATTGACCATTAAAAATTAAATTTGTTCACTATGAAAACACTTTTACTTCGCCTATACGTAGCAATTACCTTACTGGCAAATTACGCTGGCTTAAACGCACAAACTTTTACTCCGCTGCCGGCACCGACTTATGTCTATATGATTTCGGAATGTGAAGGCAATAACCTGCACTATCTTTTGTTCCTGAAGGCAAACACACAAAATGATTCAGTTTTACTTTATAGTTTTGATGGAAACAGCCTTACTGCTGTAGATGGCTTTAGTATTAACGGGCATGGTCTTACCTATGTAATGGGTTATTACAATAACGAGATTTATATAGGAGGAGGATTTGATACCATCAACGGCAGCATAGTGTCGAAGGCTTTGTTCAAATATACCTTAAGTAACAAAGCAATAACCCCGTGTTCCAATATTTTTACAGGAAGTATTCAGCCCGTAATAGTTTTGGATATTAAAAAATGGAATAATCAGCTATTGATGGGTGGTTCTTTTAATGGCGGGGGACTGTTTAACCCCCTGGTGATAGGAAGCGGAACCTCGTGGTCGCTTTTAGACCATGCGGTTTACAGCAACGGTGGTCCTTGCGTACCAAGTAATGTGGTTTTCCACATTTACCCGCTCAATGATACGGTGTTTTACATTACAGGGTCGTTTACAAAAATTGACCTGCTCACTGTAAATTCAGTAGCCCGCTATAACAACGGGCAATGGACTGCCTTAGGAAACGGTTTGACCGATATAGCGCTCTTCAGTTACAAAGCAGATATAGCCGTTCAGTACGGAAAAGTATTTGTATCCTATATTGATTCAAACTCCAACCCAATCGTTTCGTATTTTAACGACACTACCTGGACTTTGCTCCAAAACAATGCACATGCGGGGCTCTTCGATCTACTGGAACATGCCTGCGGTTTGTTTGTGGTGTCAGGCGACTACGCATTATATGATAATCAACTGGTGCCTTCCGGTCTTACAGGCGTTACTACCAACCTACCCACTAATGTATTTGATTATAATGGCAGCGTGTATGCCTACGGAACTTATATAGTCAATTCTCAATTTTTCAAATTCGGAAGAGTGAATTGCAGTTCGTTAACGGGAATAGAACAGTATGCAGAGGTTACAGCATCAATTTATCCGAATCCTTTTTCTACTCAACTTACTTTCTCTCTTGCAGATAACGCGCAGGCAACTGTTTCACTTTACAACTTTCTCGGACAACAAGTATTGCGACAGACATTTACAAACGCCACGACAATAAACACAGAGCAACTTGCAGACGGCATTTACTTTTATGAGTTAAGGAGCAACAAAGAGACACTGAAAACCGGAAAGGTTGTCAAGCAATGATAACAAGAAAACCAGCCGCTAATATCGCGCTAAATGAACTGCGTAAGCAATCATGACCTCCTTTAAATAAAAAACGAGTAGTGAATAAATGGCGCGGGAAGTCATAAGCAGTAAGTTTCTCTTTGTTATTTTAGTTTAGTGTTTGCGGACAGGAAACGTGTTTTAATTCGCCACTTCATTAGCCCGTTGTTCGAAGTCTTACTGCTTAGCTTTGGTATCGCCGACTTCGAACTTTCAAATCACATCGCCCAATCCTCCCTGTCCAAACTTCTAAACTGTATAGCTTGCTTGTCTGGCTATTATCCATATCCACACCTCTAAATATAGCCATCGTGTCAGCGCTGCTGGCAGTAAAAAGAACATCGGTATTAGGGTAAGGATCGTATCCTAATATCCAACGATAATCATGCTTTTGGCTTGAAACTGAAGAAATAGAAAAACCAAACACACTATCAATACCCCTTTCATTAGATAATAACAATTTTGATTTGATTAATAACTCCTTTCTGATTCTTTAGCCTTTGTGTCTCCGCAGGATCCCGGGGGCGGAAACCCTTCGGTTGTTAGAGACGCAAGTTTACGTTCAAACCCTGCCGTATCTCAATACTCAATACCCAATACTCATATCTAATCTCTATGCCCTATTGCTTAACCAAACTACTGCTTGCCACCACTGCGCCGGCCCTGATAATATTAACCCGATATAGGCCAATAGAGAACTTTGAAAGATCAATCTTTTGAAATCCACTATACATGGGCAGTTTTTGCTCATATACTATTTGCCCTAATTCATTATCCACTTGTAAACTGACCTGGCCTTTATTCCAATCTGTAAAACCGTAATCGATAACGACAAAATCACTAGCAGGATTGGGGAAGACCTTCAAAATCCTTTTCTTATCCGCTTGAATTGCCGTAGTGAATGTAGCAAGCGTATCACATGGACTCCCCACCAGTGCTCCTAAACGATAGTTAGGATAACTAGGCAACCCAAAACTATTGTAATTAGGTAAAGGAAACCCGTAGTTTACAAAATTACAGCTCTCACCTAATTTATCTGGGTTATTAATTACATGTAAATATTTTATACCGTTGCTCGCACTTACATATATTTTGCCGTCAGGTGCTAACTGCATCAAAAAAAACGGGCCCGGAAATGAACTGTCTGGCGGCGGCTGATTGTATCCGACAGTATCCACTGAACCTACAATATCTGAAGACCAAGTATCAAATTGAAGTATATACTGCGACTGTGCAATATAGAGAAATCTGGAGTTTGGAGAAAAAGCAAGACCATACTGATCGTTGTAATTCATTTTCCAAAAAAAAGGGAGGAAAAGGTTGTTTGAAAGATGGCCCGTACATCTATCGAAATCGTATAAATTAACGCCACTTAACCCACCAACCCATGCAAATTTAGATCCATCTGGAGAAAACGAGGCCTGCCCTGCATCGCCACCTGTATAATTTCCTCCCAAACATTGCGTTCCTAGATTCTTAATAGTGTCAGGCTCTACGAGCAGCGTGTATAAACAATTAGAAGATATTTTGCTTGTCAAAATCCACCAATCCCTACCATTAGCGTGTTTACATGCCTGCACATAGGACCCGAGAGTATCTTGTACCAGAATACTATCCTTAAATAATACTTTTCCTGCACCAGAGTTTCCGGTCATATCAAGGCGGGTATTATAAATTCGCCAGGGATATAATCCTAAATTACTATTTGGGTTATACTCAACGTAATAATGAAATAGATTCCAAATCCCGGCAATACTAGTTGGCATAGCAATTATATCCTCTAGAGCAGGATACAAAGTGCCAAAATTGTCGTCCCACACCCATCCATAGTTTATACTGTCGCCGTTCATCATAATACTGTCATGCGAGGTGTAGATTTTAGCGCCATTAGTATAGAACAATAAATTACCTGCACTGTCAGAAATTGTTGTTTGACTATTATCCATATCTACCCCGCGAAAGGATGACATTGTATCTGCTGTATTTGAAGTAAATAGAATATCACTATTAGAATATGGCGTATATCCAAGTATCCACCGATAGTCATACTTTTGAGCACACACTGAGTAGAAGGAAAAAACCAAACAAAATGTCAAAACTCTGTTCATTTGATAATAACAATTTTCACTTGAGAAAAAACTCCTTTCTGATTCTGCGTCCCCGCAGGGTCTCCGCCTCGGGACCTTGCGGTTGTGCCAGAAAGGCAAATTTACGTTCAAACCCTGCCCTATCTCAATACTCATATCTAATCTTTATGCCCTACATTGCCCAGTCTTCTCTGTCAAGACTTCTAAACTGTAGGGCTTCGGCAAGATGTTCTGTTTTTATATCCTCACTGCCGGCAAGGTCGGCAATGGTGCGGCTTACTTTAATGATGCGGTCGTAGGCGCGGGCGCTCAGGTTTAATTTTTGCATAGCGCGGTTAAGCAGGTTTTTAGCAGTGTCGCCTATCACACAAATCTCCTGAACCATTTTAGGTTCCATTTGTGCGTTGCAGTAAAGACCTTCCTTGCCTTTAAACCGCTTCTCCTGTATTTCTCTTGCCTTAATAACCCGCTCGCGTATCTTGGCACTGTTTTCACTTCTTCGCTCGCTACTTAGTTCGTTAAACGATACCGGTGTAACTTCAACATGCAAATCTATCCGATCCATCAAAGGGCCTGATATCTTATTCAGATATTTTTGAACCACGCCCGGAGCGCACACACATTCCTTCTCTGGATGGTTATAAAAACCACAGGGGCACGGATTCATAGATGCCATCAATAAAAAACTGGCTGGATATGTTACGGACATCTTGGATCGCGCAATGGTTACCCTCCGTTCTTCCATGGGTTGACGCATTACTTCAAGCACTGTTCTTTTAAACTCAGGCAACTCATCCAAAAACAAAACACCGTTATGTGCCAGTGAAATCTCACCGGGGTGGGGATTGCTTCCTCCCCCTACCAACGCCACATCCGAAACGGTGTGATGCGGGGCACGGAAAGGCCGGCTATAAATCAATGATGAATTTTTTGCAAGCTTACCAGCTACGGAATGTATTTTTGTTGTCTCCAGTGCTTCATTTAACGACAGCGGGGGCAATATGGTTGGAAACCTTTTAGCAAGCATGGTTTTACCGGCGCCGGGCGGCCCTATTAAAATTACATTATGCCCACCGGCTGCTGCAATTTCAAGCGCTCGCTTTATATTCTCCTGTCCTTTAACATCCGAAAAATCGAATTCGCTTTTTTCCATGTTATCAGCAAACTCAGCGCGGGTATCAATAACCGTTGGGGTTATCGCTTTTTTGCCTTCTAAAAATTCTATTACCTCGCCCAGGGTTTCGACTCCAATAATGTCAATCTGATTTACAATAGCCGCTTCGCGCGCATTTTGTTTGGGCAGTATAAATCCTTTAAATTTTTCTTTACGTGCCTGTATGGCAATAGGCAAAGCTCCTTTGATAGGGAGTATAGAGCCATCCAGCGATAGCTCCCCCATAATGATATACTTACCCAATTCCTCCGGGGCTATTTGCCCCGATGCTCCAAGTATTCCCACAGCCATGGGTAAATCGTACGAGGTTCCTTCTTTACGAATATCTGCAGGTGAAAGATTAATAACAATTTTTTGTCTCGGCATGTGGTAGTCCGATTCCTTAATGGCAGTTTCCATTCTGTGCCACGATTCGCGCACGGCATTATCGGGCAAACCTACCATAAAGTAGTTTAGCTTTGTCTCGCCGCTTCCGCCACCACCTACGCTCACCTCCACCGTAATGGTGGCCGCATCTACGCCATAAACCGCGCTGCCAAATGTTTTTACAAGCATATTAGTTGATCACAAACTTATTGGTGTAAACAGATTCGCCCTTCGCTGTAATCCGCAATAGGTAAAGCCCGGAACTTGCATTGATATTAACTTGTTGAGCGGACTGAGTTAAATTAACGGTGGTAATTTTTCTTCCTGCAAGATCAAACACTTCGGCAACACTCGCTGCGAGAATTTCGGTGGCGTGAATTTGAATTGAATTTCCATCCATCGTTAAATAGTAAGTGCTTTCCTTAACCTCTGCAACACTGTTAGGGTCGCAAAGGGTACTAAACGAAAACAGGTCGGCAATAGTGCCAAAGGCGTGAGAATTGCTGAGGTTTAAAAAGCAGGACGAATAAGAAGCGCAATAATAAAGCGGTCCCGCACTAAGCACAGCCGTAGTGCCGCTGGCTGGTAAAATATAAATGCTGTCAAAAGTGATATTACCCGAACCCTGGGCCAGTTGCATTTGCGCCCTTATGGTACCGGTATCGTTGGAAGTATAGTTTATATAAAGGTTAATAAAGTAATCGCTTACAGTGTCGGTATAGCTGTTTAGCTGCGGCGCTTGAGCAAAACTTTTATTGCAAAAAACCGTTAGTGATAAAAACAAGCAGAGTAAATATCTGTTCATAGACTGTTATTTTTTTTCGAATGTAATTGATTTTGAAAAATTATGACAAGTTTGTTGTTTACAAACCCGCGTTTCATCATCTTCACAATATAGTATTTTAATATGGCCGACCGAGTGCAAACCCTTAATGAAGAAGTTGCCAATACCATTACTCACGGGGTGGGAATTTTGTTTTCACTTATAGCTATACCGTTTATGGTAATTTATGCCATGCAGAATGCCTCCTCCGGTATTGTTTGGGCGGTATCCATTTTTGGCTTCGGAATGCTAATGGTGTATATGTCATCCACCCTTTATCATGCTGTACAAAAAACCGACACCAAGCGCCGCCTTAGAATTTGGGACCACATCAGCATATTTCTACTGATAGCCGGAACATACACCCCCATGATAGTTAAGTTTACCAGCACTTCTACTGCCATCATTTTCCTCAGCATCATGTGGACCATCGTTGCCCTGGGCAGTGTAATGAAAATATTCTTTACAGGTAAATACAAGATAATTTCAGTAGCGCTTTATGTAGCCATGGGCTGGATGGCCGTTTTTGTTATCCGCCCCTTAGCAGCAAATGTACCGGCCGAAATATTCTGGTGGTTATTAGCCGGCGGCCTGGCCTATATGCTGGGTGTGATATTCTATTTGTGGAAGAAACTTCAGTACCATCATGCCGTATGGCACGTATTTGTGTTAACGGGTACTGTAACTCATTTCTTTGCTGTGTATAACAGCATTCCGGTACAGGTTCATCTCCAATAAATATCAAACTGGCTGAGACCAGATCAAAATTATCTTCAAGTACTTAATGATTTCGGACATCTAACGGAATGTATTTTATTTATTTAGGGCCAAAAGCGCAGTTTGTACCTTCAAATAGGCATTTGGTTACTTTGCTGTATGCTGGTAAGCCGTTTATAAATAGGTTTGCCTTTAGACACCTTATTTATTTTATTATATCTTTTCGTTGCATTACCCTAACGGATGACCATACAGCAAGAAAGAGCCAGACTGGAAGAACAACTGCAAACCACGCCTGATCTAAAAGATCAGGCGCAGATAATCTTGCAGATACTGGAAAAATATGCCTCCATCTATAACCGGAATGAGGAGGTGTATATTGAACGCCTGTTACAAATTAGCGCCGGGTTAAAAAGTGAAGAATACAGCGCATGGGCTAATCATTACCACGCAAACATTCTGAAGGCCGCAGGAAATTACAAGGAAGCACTCGAAAAAGCCGAAAAGGCGATATCCTTATTCATTGCTGTCAGTAATCAAAAAGGAATTGCTTATACCTACAATATTATGGGCCGGATATATTTCAGGCAAGGCGATCATTCAATGGCGCTTGTCAGGCATTTTGCAGCGCTTAAAATGAATGAAGAAGCTGGTGATAAGTTGGGGATGGCCAACTCGCGTAGTGGAGTTGGCATTGCGTATTTACATCAGCGGAACTTTCCGGAAGCCTTATCCAACTTTATCAGCTCTTTGAGAATAAGAGAGGAAATAGGAGATAAGCGGGGCATTGCTGCCGCCTATGATGATTTAGGAAGAGCCTATGTGGAACAGAACAATTATACCGAAGCCTTATCTAACCAATTAACAGCACTTAATATCCGCGAAGAAATTGGAGACAAAGAGGGTATAGCAAATTCACTCGAAAACGTTGGAATGGTTTACCGGCGACAAACCAATTATACGGAGGCCCTATCTAATTTTTTTGCCTGTCTGAAGATCAGGGAAGAAACTTCATCGAATGGGCAGATAAAAGATAAGCCGGGCATTGCCGCTGCTCATAATATGATAGGGGTAGTGTACATTATCCAGGGTAACTATGAAGGGGCTTTATCGCACATCATGTCGTCTTTAAAGATTAATGAGGAAATCGGTTATACGGAAGGAATTGGCCGCTCGTATCACAACATCGGAAAGGTTTATCACGGACAGGGAGACCATCCCAAAGCACTTTCAAATGCTTTGGCAAGTCTTAAAATTCTGGAAGACATAGGAAGCAACGTAGGTGTTTGCGGAGCCAATATTTTTATTGGCAAAATCTATACTTCACTTTCAAACTACGTTTCCGCAGCACAGCACCTTTCAAGGGGCTTGAAAAAAGCTGAAGCGATAGGCAGTAAGATTTTAAGGATGGAAGCTTTAGAGGCCTTGTACGAATTGAAAAAAGCCGAAGGAAAAGGCATAGAAGCTCTTACTTATCACGAACAATTTACCGCAGCCGAAAAGGAACTTAACAACGAGGAGAGTTCGAAAAAAATATCAGGCCTGCAATTCAGCTACCAGATTGATAAGAAAGAGCGGGAGATTTTATTTGAACGCAAAAAAAAGGAAGCTTTGCAGGTGGCCTACGACCTGCTGGACAAGGAAAAAAAAGAAGCGGAGTTTCAGCAAAAACGGGCAGAGCAAAGCGAACGCTTTAAACAAATGTTCCTGGCCAATATGAGCCATGAGATACGAACCCCGCTAAATGCGGTTGTTGGTATGACAAACCTGTTGCTTTCGGTTCCGCAAAGCGAAAAAAACCTGCGTTACCTCAACGCTATCAGGCACTCCTCTGATAGTCTTTTAGTTGTTATTAATGATGTACTGAATTTGTCAAAGATCGAAGCCGGTAAGCTGATGCTGGAAAATATTCCCTTTGGTTTAATACAACAGGTGGAAATTTTGGGCGAAATGTTTGAGTTGCGGGCGCGGGAAAACAAGATAAAGTTCAGCGTAGCATGTGCCAGGGGCATTCCCGAAACCTTAAGCGGAGACCCCAACCGGATAAACCAGGTACTTATCAACCTGTTGAGTAACGCTTTCAAATTTACACACAAGGGCAGTATAGCTTTATCAGTAACTGTTGCCGGGCAGGACCAATATCGTTTTAGTATCGCTGATACGGGCATTGGAATAGCTTCCGAAAAACTGGAAATTATATTTGAAGATTTTCAACAGGCCGACAGTAGCACAACCCGGCAGTACGGAGGCACCGGGCTTGGTTTAACTATTTCAAAACAGCTAGTTGAATTAATGGGCGGTAAAATTGAGGTGAAAAGCAAGCTTGGTAAAGGTTCGGAGTTTTCGTTTGTTATTGCTTTACAGCCTGTTGAAAAGGCCGACCTGACTCCTCCGGATGCAATGTTTAAAACGAAAGACAAAGATTTAGCAGGGTTGAAAATTTTACTGGCTGAGGATAATGAATATAATGAAATAGTAGCAGTGCAGATACTTAAGAAACTATTAAGCCGACCCAAAATTTCAACCGCCAGATCTGGTAAGGAAGTGTTGCAAAAATTGAAGGCGAGCGATTATGATATTATTTTTATGGATCTGCATATGCCCGAAATGGATGGCTACGAGGCAACCCGGCAGATACGCGGCACCCTTACGGGAACAAAAAAAGATACTACCATCGTAGCGCTGACAGCTAGTGCATTAAAGGAGGACATAGACAATTGTCTGAAATGCGGAATGGATGGTTACATAAGCAAGCCTTTTACACCGCATCAGTTATTAAGCGAAATATACAAGCACCTCAACCCGAATAAAATGCCGGAAACCGCTGCGCTGGCAAATAAAAAGGCGACGATGGTGGAGCAAACAAATGAAATTGATCCTGCATTTTTAGAAGCCATTACGGGCGGAAGCAGCGTTGAAACCCTGGAGTATATAGATATTTTCCTCAAATTCGCCCCGCTTCAAATGCAGAAAATAGAGAGTGCTTTGAAGACCTCAAATAACAAGGGTCTATACCAGGCGTTGCATAGTTTAAAACCACAATTAAAAATTATGGGCGCAAGCACTGTATTGCAACAAACAGAGCAGCTTGAAACGAAGGCACGTAAGGCCAAAAATATAGATGATGTAATTAATAAGTCTGCCCGTAAAATTTATAAAGGACTTGCCGTAGCATTGAAGGAGTGGGAAGAGGTTTG
>JAQBNQ010000374.1 GCA_028288545.1 Bacteroidota bacterium | reverse complement strand
CTTCATCGCGACGTAGCCAGCCGGGAAGGTTATCTAAAAAATGTAGCAGATACCATAATTCAAACGATTGGTTACTTACAATCGGAATTAATCCAAGATCGCGGGCACGTTGTATTACGCCTTCTATTTGGGGATGCTCATCAACATCAAATACGCAATAAACGTGGCTATATGGAACCTCACCACTCTTTCTACATGCTTCTTTGTTTTTATCACGCTCAATTCTTGCAAATTCAACTACACTTTTTGGGTGCGAGCCGCTTTCGCCGGTAACTTTTACTTTCGCTGCTTCTAATCGCAAATCATCCCGTTTTTCCCTAAAATAAAAAACACTTGACTTGCTATCCTCGCAAACGATTAGCAAAGGTTCTCTTACCGAAATAATTCCTGTCACCCTCGTTTTAAGAAAATTGCTCTTGGTACGTTCTTTATGCGAAGGGCTCCTGTTACTCATCAACCTTTGTTTTAAAATGAGGAATGCCACCGTAAAGACCCTGCATGTAGGTCGTTTTCAAATCCTTTCCTTTTAGCAACTTAAATTCTGAAAGAGGAAACAACTTGCTATTTCCAAAACTATCCTTTTCCGCTATCCATATCTGATCAGGGCGAAATAGTTCGCGTGTCATTAAATTGGTATCGTGAGTGGTGAAGATAAGTTGAGCCTTGCTCTTCGCGAATCCGTTAATATTTTGCAGAAGATGTTTCGATAATAACGAGTGCATACTTGTACCAAATTCGTCAATGAGCACGACTTTGCCACCCGCCATCATGCTTATCAAAAAGCCCAGCCAGCCAATAAATCTCCTTGTCCCTATAGACTCTTCCCTGAAATAGTCAAATCTGGCAGTGGAATCATTTCCGTCTATCCCTATAGATTTGTGAATCGTGGTAACCCTCAATTCATTTTCCTTTTCAACCTCAATTTCGAAGTCAATAATGCTGAAATCAGCGATTTTCAATTGTTCCAACACCAACTCCTTTATGAATTTTGATTCAGACATTCCCTTTAAAATAACGGTATCTGTTATTGAACCGGGATGGTCAATATCAAATGAGCCATCGACAGTACTGTCAAACCACTTAAACACTTGCTCGCATATTGAAAGCTTTGAAACAGATCCTACCGTCAAATAAAGAGTATATTGATTAGTAATATTTTTAACCGTTTCTTTTTCACCTGTAAAATATTTACTAAAGCGCCACTCGTATATTTTTTTCTTTTCGTTGAAAATTCTATCGAAATGCTCAATCGGTTTTTGTGTGCGGTACTCATACAAACTTTCGGCAACAACTCTTTCATTATTGTATGAAAAATGATATTCAAACTGAACTTCATTAATTAAAATGCCAAAAGAGAAAGTTACCGGTCGGCTTAAATTGGCAGCGTTGTTTTTGTTATAAAACCCCTCAAAATTACTCGAAAGATAAGAGGGCTCATTAGATTTTGTAAAATTATCCTGAATAAATAATGCGGCATGAAGTATAGCCACTAGCAAATTACTTTTCCCACTCGCATTCGCGCCATATATAACCGAAGTCCGCAGAGCATTAACCTTATATTTTTCTATCGGAATAACGTTTTGGGGCAGTTCATCTTCCCGTTCTCCTGTCAGTTCATTTGTAACTTTATAATTGCCGGCTATGGTGCTAAAGGTTACTTCCTCATTAAAAGAGAGGTTATTAGAGGTTTTGAAATAAAGTAACATAAGGGAATATTTAAACCCAAAAATGCAACATTTGCATCAAGTTTGCAATAATATTCGTCTTAAAAGGAAAATTAGTGCTATTTCTTCATTTCATACGCCCCATTCAAGGCATAAACCTCATTGGTCCAAACTCTTTCGCTCCGCGCAGCATCGCTAACCGGTTTCTTAATCATTCGCTGGGCAAAATCCATTTGCGATTCGCTGCTCGATGATTTGCTATATAACTCCAATGCAAAGCGCGAAAAATCTCCAACCAGCACTTCAAATATCTGGTCGGTCATATCATCGCCAATATTGTAAATGGCTGCGTTCTCCAAAATCAATTGCCCGTACACTACAAGCGTAAATAATTCGCCCAACTTCAACAGGTAATCAATATCTTTTTGTTGACCGGCATCAGGGCCCGCCATCATCAGCGACTCCTTAAATATTGCAATTTGGGTTTTAAATACATTTACATTAGGCAGATGGACGCTGCTATATGCTTTATCATAATCATGAAACTGTATTTTGCTCAAACCTTTGGTAGGGCCCTGGTTAAACAGGAACGAATCATTAACCGGTTCATTGTAAGAAGGTATCTCGGCAAATTCGCCCGGATTGAAAAAGTAGTTAGGCATAAACTTAATGATAAGCGCCATGTTAACATGCACTGTTCCTTCAAGCTTTGGCAGCGCCCTTATATCACGGGCTGCCATATTAAAATACATATCCTTTTCAAAACCCTTGGCCGCAATAACATCCCACAAAGCATTTATTACATGCTCGCCCTCTGTGGTCACCTTCATTTTAACCATCGGGTTATATAAAAGATACCGGCGGTCATCGGCTTTAGCGGTTCGCATATAATCTGTTGCACGTAAGGCAAACAGTTTCATAGCTACGAGCCTGGTGTAAGCCTTAATAAACAGGTCTTTTATATGCGGAAAGTCCGTTACAAATTTGCCATACAGGTTTCTGTTAGCCGCGTGGTTTATGGCCTCGTAAAAAGCATGGGTGCAAATACCAATGGAACCCCAGCCTAAATTATATTTATTGATGTTTACCGTGTTCAGGGCAGCATTCCATGCCTCATCTCCCAGGTGCAGGATATCAGCATCCGTTATGGGATAATCGTTTAGGTGAAACTCGGAAACATAGGATTGGCTGTTAACTACATTTTTCACCAATTTATAAGCGGGGTGCTGAGAATCAACTGCAAAAAACACATAGCCACCAGCAGCCATTTTGCCAAATACAGAAACGATACCGGCCTTATTACCGTTGCCGATGTAATATTTTTTACCGGTAACCGAGTATTTACCTTCACCGGTAGGTGTAACTATCATATCGCTGGAATAAATGTCGGCTCCATGCTCCTTTTCAGATAAGCCAAAGGCAAAAATGTGACCTGCATCCAGCAATTTTGCAGCACTTTCTTTTACTTTTTCATTATCGCTCATCCACACTGGGCCCAGACCCAATGACGAAACCTGGTAGCTGTACCAGTAACAAAGACCATAAAAACCCAATATTTCGGTAAAAGCGGCTATGCGCGAGGTATCCCAACGTGAGTCTTTTGGTCCGTAACCGGCGGGGGTCATCAACCGGGCAAATATTTTTTCTTCCTTTATAAACGTCAGAAAATCATCGTACCAGGTATAATTCCGGTCGTCTTCCATTAGCTTTTCCTTTCCCTTTTTTTCAAAAAAGGCAACGGTATCTCTCATTATTTTCTGCGATTCTCCGTCAAGGTGCGAAAAATCAGTTTTTGCCGGATGCAACAATATCATAATTTATACAGTCTTAGATGAAGTCGCAATATCGTAATTAATGACAATCCCTGAAAGAAAATTAACCGCCAGGGGGGAATTTGCCATAGAGGAGAAACGGGAATATGGTAAAAACCAACAAAAATTAAATATAAATGATAAAGAATAAAATAATTCACATGCCGGATTAATAATAATAGTTTTGAACTATCGTTACATATCGGACTAAACAAACCAGGGATCCCCCTTGGGTAAAATAACGAACCCTTTTTTTATAACACCCATGACAACAATAGAAGCATTTTTACAGGCTTTAGACGAGCCGGATATTAAAACCAAATACCTGGATTCCACCGTGCGCACCTGGCGCAGCCGCGTTAACCGCGACCTTTTATCACTGGATTTTATGGTGGCCTTTTTGATGGAGAACGGCTACCATCCTCAGCAAACCATGCAGTGGAGTAAGTTGGAGAACACCGGCGACACAACCGGCATTACCAAGGTAACCGACCTTTGGGCCCACGAACACGAACAAATGGTTAAAGGCAAAAGTGAATTAGGCACCAAGCTTTTTGAAGTACGAAAAGAAATGGGCGCTGCCCTGCTGGCAAAATGGTACAACTGGTGTAAGGCGGAATACTCAATCGAGTTTCCGGACAAAAAACTGAGGCTGACCGAAGCTGTTTTTTCTCAAATGACCTATGGCCGTTACATTAGTAAAGATAATATACTTTTTGCACTCAAAGCCCTAAAAGAAGGCAAGCGGATGCTGCAGGAATTTGAGGAACATGTAAAGAGGGAACTGCAGAATATTTAATGACTTAGAGGCATTGCAAACTATCCTGAACAATTAGATTTTGCTTACTTTGGAGTAAATTGTATTAGTGTCCAGGAAGAATACCAAACGAGCAGCAATACCTGATACACAGGAAAACCCTGTAAAACCCGCAACTATTCCAACCCGGGGAATTCAATCGCCCGGTTGGGCCGGCTATCTCATCCTCTTTGTTTTTACCTGCCTGCTGTATTCAAACACCATCTGGAATAAATACGCCATTGATGATGTAATCGTTTTAACCGACAACAGCTATACTAAAAAAGGATTTGACGGCATTAAAGATATTCTGACGCACGATACCTTTCAGGGCTATTGGGGCGAAACCGGAACCAAAGTATTAAACGGTGGACGCTATCGTCCTTTAAGCCTGGTTACTTTTGCTGCAGAGTATGAACTAATACGCAAACTGCGCCACGACCCCCGTAGCCAAATAACCAGCAGGAATGTGATCATAGGTTCAACGGATACTTTTTTAAGTCCCAAGTTGAGCCATGCTATTAATATGTTGTTGTTTGCCTTAACCGGTATGTTACTTTATTACCTGCTAAGGTTATTGTTTCCATTAAGCAAAAAGCCTTTCTATCTCTCACTGGCCTTTATTACTGCTATACTTTATGCCGCCCATCCCATACATACCGAAGCAATAGCAAACATTAAAGGACGCGACGAAATAATGTCCATGTTGTTTTCGCTGCTTGCATTGCTTTCGGCGGTTAAATACGTTCAAACAAAAAAGTGGTGGCACCGGCCCGTTGGGGCGCTCTTCTTTTTCCTGGGACTTCTTTCAAAAGAAAATGCAATTACTTTTTTTGCGATCATACCGCTTACCTACTATTTTTTCACCAGTGCAAAAGCAAGGGATTATGTCGTTTCGCTTTGCGCTTTTGCTGTTCCGGTAGCACTATTTCTTATTCTGCGCAACCAGTTTACGCATGTTCAACTTACGCAGGAAGCAGGAGAGGTTTTGGATAATCCGTTTTTATTTGCCACCACCACGCAACATTATGCAACTGTTATTTTCAGTTTTCTGTTGTATATCAAATTGCTTGTCTTCCCTCATCCGCTTACGCATGATTATTTTTATAACCAGATCAGCTATGTGGATATTGGCAACTTGGGATTTATTCTTTCGCTGCTGGTAAACGGGGCGCTGCTCCTTTACGCACTAATAAATTTCAAGAAGAAAACAGTTATAAGCTACGCTATACTTTTTTACTTCATCACTTTTTCTATTGTGTCAAACCTACTCTTTACCGTAGGTTCAATTATGAACGACCGATTCATGTATATGAGTTCCTTAGGGTTTTGCATTTTAATAGCGTTTGGGTTATTACAGGCTCAGAATAAATTTAAGCTATCCAATAGAATCCTTGGGCTCGTTATTTTGATAGTATTATCGCTCTATTCGGTAAAAACCTACACGCGTAATTTTGATTGGGCAGATGACGCAACACTTATTTCAAACGACGTGCGCTGGTCGCCGAATAGCGCAAAGATACAGACCTCCATGGGCAACGAACTTACCATACAAGCCAACAAACAAACCGATACTGTTGAAAAGATACGACTGTTAGATTCAGCCCTTGCGCATCTTCGCAGAGCGCTGGAAATTTATCCAACGCATTCAATGGCTTTGTTGGATATGGGCACTGCCTTATACCGCCGGAACCACAATCCTGCTGAAGCCATTCCATATTACGAACAAGCAGTGGCAGAACGGCCCGAATTTTATGATGCCTGCTACGACCTGGGTGTTGTTTACAATGATTTTGGACAAGCTGCAAAATCAAAGGAAAATTTATTGAAGGCCATATCAATAGAGCCGGGAAAGAGTGAATGTGCTATGCTGTTGGCAGAAGTCAGCGCTAAGCTAAATCAATCCGATTCGGTGGAATACTGGTTGAACTTCTGCTCTAAACTACGACCGTTGCAGGGACGCGATTATTATTTGGTGGGATTGGGTTTTGGTAGTGGCGCCAATAACCTTGATAAGGCTATCGAATACCTGAATAAGGCAATTAGTATTGACCCCAATGCTGACTTGTTTTATTACGATCTTGGTGTTGGCTATACACTGGGCCATCGCTTTGATGAAGCGATAAGCACCTTTAATAAATTGCTTTCTATAAATCCGCGATATGCTGCGGCCTATAAAAACCTGGGCATTATTTATAACGCCAAAGGCGACACCGCTCTTGGCAAACAATACCAGGAAAAATACGAACAGGTGCTCGCATCGCTTCAAAAGAAATAAACCATACCCTCTAACAACGAACAACTAAAATGGAACGCATAGAAATTTTCAGACAAAGGTTCCGGGCCGAGAACATTAGCAAAAACTATAGAGGTTTCATTCACCTTGCGTTTATCAATGTGTGGTGCGTTGCCGGTATTGTTATTTGCGCTGTAAATATTCATCACCCCACTTTTTGGCAGTGGATGGTTATCCCTTTTACATTTCTATACACAAACCTTTTTGAATATATAGGCCACAGATTTCCTATGCACCATAGGTATAACTCATTGAAAGCCGTTTTTAAGCGCCACACACTCCAGCATCATCACTTCTTTACTGATGAGAACATGAATTGCGAAAGCGCTGACGATTTTAAGATCATTTTATTTCCACCGGTGTTGCTGATATTCTTTTCTGTATGTTTTGTGGTTCCGGTTTCGCTGTTGGTGTATTATTTGTTTTCGCAAAATGCCGCCATGTTTTTTATTGCCACCACACTAACGTATTACTTAAACTACGAGTGGTTGCACTTAAGCTACCATTTACCCGAAACTCATTTTGTTTACAAAGTGCCCGGCCTTAAAACATTGCGGAACCTGCACCATCAACACCATAACCATAAGGCGATGGACCAATACAACTTCAACATTACGTACCCCGTGTTTGATATTATTTTTGGAACACTAAAGTCCAGGTAAAAATGTATAGGGGAAGAATTTAATTTTGAGCAGTTGCTATTTTAGGCAACGTAAACCAGAAAGTAGCTCCTTCACCTACTTCGCCTTTTGCTTCTATGGTGCCGCCGTGTTTTTCAATAATCCTTTTCACCAGGGTTAAGCCCACACCGGTTCCTTCAAAATCGCGGGCATTGTGAAGGCGCTGAAAAGCACCGAATAACCGATCGTGGTGCCTCATATCAAACCCGGCACCATTATCCTTAAAGTAAATGGTAACGTTCTTCTCCGTCTCTTCGCACCAAACATTTACCACCGGGTGCTCTTTTTTAGACGAGTACTTAATAGCATTGGAAAGTAAATTAACCACCACCTGCTGCATCATCGACATATCTACTATTAATTCAGGCAGTTCGGTTAATTCAAGCGTAGCAGAGTGCGGGAGTGTGCGGCTGATGTTTAACCAAATACCATTTACCAGCACGTTCATATTTACAGGTTCAAACTTCAGCTTCTCTTTACCATACCTGGCAAGCTTTAGCAGGTCATCAATAATTGCCGTCATACGTCTGCCGCTATCCACAATATGCCCGAACAATTCGAGCACCTCCGGGTCCAGTTTATCGCCATAATCCTGTTGTATGATCTTGGCAAAACTATTAACTGCCCTAACCGGTGATCGCAAATCGTGAGATACTGTACTTGAAAACGCCTCTAAGGCCATGTTTGCCTCCGTCAGGTCGGCGGTCCGTTCTTGTACCCGCTCTTCCAAATGTTCGTTTAAGTCAATAATCTTCTTTTCAATTTCTTTCCTGTCGGTAATATCCACAAAGCTGACGAGAATCTGTGGCGTGGCCTCGTGCAAAGCAGCAAAGCGCATCTCAAATAAAACATCTTCGCCGTTAGCGTTGCGTATTACCCATTCGAATACCGGTATATTGCCATTCAATGCGCTTGCAATAAAACCCTGTACTTTTTCTGATGACCGTTGTCCATCCGGTTGAAATTCGGGGCTTAATGCGCCAAGTTTCATTTTTGTCAACTGTTCCTCGCTAAACTTAACATACTTTTCGGCGCGGGGGTTACTCATTATAAACGATGATGAATTGATATCCAACACTATAAGGCCCTCGGACGCACTTTCGAAAAAAGCACGAAACCGTTTTTCGCTATCGGCAAGTTTTGTTTCAGCTTCTTTTTTTTCTGTTACATCCTGTACAATGCCGTGTATTCTTAATGGTCTTTTCTTATCATCAAATTCAAACTTCCATTCGCAATAAACATGTCTTACAATTCCATCCCTTCTGATGATCCTGAAATTTTTGGAAGAATTTTCAAACGATTCAAAAGTGTGGTAGAAGCCTTCGTTCACTTCCGCCGAATCATCGGGGTGAACCATAGATAAAAATAATTCGTTACTCTCTACAACTTCCCCTCTCTTTAGTCCAAGCAAGTGAAATTGCTCATCCGACCAGCGTAATATATTGGTAGTCATATCAATTTCCCAACTTCCTATATGGGCCAGGGCCTGCGCATCTTTTAAACTCGCCTCGCTTTTTCTTAAGTTCTCTTCAATTAATTTCCGCCCTGTTATATCATGTAATATTCCATGCTTGCTAACAACTTTGCCTGTAGCATCAAAGTCAAATTTTCGTTCGAGGTGAACGTGTTTAACTATCCCGGTTTTGGTGATAATACGATAATCAAAAGCACAGTCTGATAAGGATCTGTTTGATTCTTCAATTCGTTTCGAAACAAAATCTATATCCAGCGGGTGAACAAAACCCAGGAATGCCTTTACCCCTTGTTTATTTTCGTTGGGTGACAAACCCATCATAAGGCATAACTCATCCGACCACATGGACACGTCAGCGGAAAAATCAATTTCCCAACTACCTACGTGTGCTACCGCTTGTGCCCTTTTGAGACCTGCCTCGCTATGTCCCAGTTTTGTCCTGGTTGCTTCAAGTTGAAGGTTACTTTGTTCCAGTTTGTCAACCAGCTTGGCACTGTATTGATGCATCATTTCATTACCTTCTCTTTCCGACGGAATCCTATGAGGGTAATTGCGCGGTTTGGAAAGAATGTCTTTGGCGGCGCTGATCAACACTTTAATATCTGCGGGCTTCCGGAAGAACATACTGGCACCCATTTCCCTTGCAGCTTCTTCCTCGCTAAGTGATGTGTAAGTACCAGTATATATGATCACCGGCAGATCCTTTAGTTGAGCGTTATTTCTTATCCTGTAGCATAAATTGTAACCATCCAGGTTAGGCATTAAAATATCAGATATTAAAAGGTCTACTTTCTCCACCTTCAGGATCTCAAGCGCCTCCAGGCCGTCACGGGCGATTAAAACCTCGTACCCTTCCAATTCATATACTTCTACCAGTGATTCTGCTGCTGCCACATTATCATCAGCAACCAGTATCCTGTACGCATCTTTACTTTTAGCCATTGCACTCAGATTGTACCTTTAGTTCAGTTTTTCGGATATGGGCATAACCCATCATCCACATTATTTTCGAAGCAATTAAATAGGCAATACAATCCCGGTCACCCTACCTGAAGTTAAGCCGAGATCGATCAAGGGGGGGGTTGCTATTTACGACAACGAAGAAAAACTTTTTATCTGTTATTGTTATAATCTGGTAAAATTTATTTTTACACAAATCCCATCTGACTTTTTTTGGTTGAACATCCATTTTGCCTGGGCATGGCTCACCGGAAAGGGGATATATTCAAATATCAATCATATTTAACAGTGTTATTTTTAAGTATCCTGTATATCAGAATATTATCTATCGGAATAGGATACGTTTACGGCGCAGTTGAAGTTGTATGAACAGAAGATTTAATGAGATGATACTTCTCAACTCAATTATTTATAAAAACCGTAGTTATATAGTAACTAGCGGCTAGACTGGTTTATGTTAACAAAAGAGAAAACTGCGGTATGTTGAACCAAAACGTAGCGCCTTCATCAACAATTCCCTCTGCCCAAACCGAACCATTGTGCTTGCCAACGATGCGCTTTACTAAAACCAAACCCACACCGGTACCTTCAAATTCGCTGGCGTTATGCAGTCTTTGAAAAGGTTCGAACAGGCGTTCGTAATATTTCATATTAAAACCTGCACCATTATCTTTAATAAAAAAGCATATGCCACATTCCTTTTCCACAAACCCAACTTTAACTATGGGGTTTCCCTTTTTTGCAGAATATTTAATGGCATTGCTAAGAAGATTTATTAAAACCTGTTCCATCAAAGATATGTCGGCTTCAATTTTCGGCAAGTCCGATATTTCCAATATTGCGTTGTGTGGATAGCGACGTTTAATATTAGCCCAGACCCTTATAAACAGGGCTTTCATATCAATGGTAGTTATCACTAATTTTTCCTTACCGTATTTGGCCAGGTTTAGCAGGTCGTTGATGATCACATTCATTCGCTCTGCGTTATTTTCTACGTGTTCAAACAGCTCCTTCATATCCGGCGACATACCGGCGCTATAATCTTTTTGAATAATTTTTGTAAAGCCATGAATAGACCTTAAAGGAACCCGAAGATCATGCGAAACGGAATATGAAAAACTTTCCAGTTCTTTATTCGCTTCTGTTAATTCCGCAGTGCGTTCACTTACCCTATCTTCAAGATGCTCATTTAATGCGTTTATTTCGGCTTCGGCCGTTTTGCGCTCCGAAATATCCTCCACCATAGTCATCAGGCCAATAACATTTTGCATTTCATCCGTAACAACCGAAACAAACCATTCGCACCATATGGGTTCATCGTTTTTTGTGTTACACCTGCACTGTACACTGCGCCTTTCAATCCTGCGGCTTAATATTTGTTGAATAGCTTCATCAAATAAGGGCAGATCCTCATTATGTATAAGGCTGTACCCATTTTTTTCCCGGCTCGTTACCTCCAATGCGGACCAACCAAAGATCTCGTTTGCCCTTTTAGACCACGTGGTTACCTGTAATTGCGTATCCCACTCAACAAATCCAAGCAAGGCATTGTCTAACCTGAACTTCAAGCGGTTATTAGTTGCAATTAAAAGTTTTTCTTCTTTCTTCCTTTCTACAATATCAATAAAGCTAGCCAGCAACTGCCGTTTTGCTGTACCGGGAAGTGCTATCAACCTTACCTCGCATAAAATTTCGTTTTCTTCCGCATCCAGTACACTCCACTCAAAAACCATCTTATCGCCATACATCGCCTTTATAACCAGTTCCCTGGCCTTTTCTTCAGATAGCCTTCCGTCTGACTGATACACCGGGCTTATATCTGTTATACCCTTTTTGCGCAAATCCTCCTCCGATAATTTCAAAAGGTTTAAAGCATTGGTATTATTAAGTACAAACGTAAGCGAAGCAACATCCAGCACCAGGATAGCTTCAGGCGCATTTTCAAAAAATTCGCGAAATTGTTTTTCGCTTTCGGCAAGGCCGGCTTCCTTTATTTTTCTTGCAGTAATATCAGTGATCACGGCCAACGTTATCGTATCGCCATCGCTTACCAAAACATTTACTCCTACTTCAACAGCTAACACATCACCTTCTTTTTTACGTGCAGAAAATTCCTGCACCGCACCGGATAAATTTTCTTTAGGGTTATAAAATATATCCTCCGGTTCCCGTACAGGAAATATCGTTTCTATATTTTGTCCACTTAACTCTTCCTTGCTATAACCAAAAAGATTTTCGGTTTTTCGATTGGCAAAGATAATTTCGCCGGTACGATCAATTAATACCATTGCGTTTGGTGAAGACTCCACCATTAAACGGGCGGTTATCCCGGGATGCTTAATAATATTCATACTTTGGGATACACGTTTTCTGATCAATTGCTGCCTTTGGGGGGACACCCTCCTTTCGAATTAAACCGGGGCACGGGCATATGAATGTAGCCCAAACCCAACAAATTCCATCATAAAAGAATAACTCATTTATGAGATAAATCTGTGTTGCAACAAATAAGCACGAAAGCCTAACCGAAAAGGTTAGTGATTAGAATAAAAATATACATGTAGTTA
>JAQBNQ010000334.1 GCA_028288545.1 Bacteroidota bacterium | reverse complement strand
AATCTTGTCTTTATCCCTGCCGGCAAGCATTTTATTAATTATCAGGTGATGTACACTGATAAAATAGATATTCATTTTGCCTTCGGTTTGAAAAAGAACTTTTTCCGCCCAGGCTTCCATAAAATTCACTCCAACAACGTGAGTAAAAATATCTACCGTATGTGTATCGTCTCCCAACCTAAAGCAACAGGGCTGAGAGAAATCCAGGGATGATACGTGTTGGTCGCCTTCAGATATATAATTCAGATGAATAAGCGCATTTGAAATTTTCGGCTTATTGGAGTCAACGGGATTGATCCAAATATCTAAGTCGCTTGTGGTACGGTCATAGCCATAAAAATTTACTGCATATCCTCCCACTACCAAAAACTCCACTTGTGCTGCTGCAAATGCCAACAGAACTTCATTAAAGTTATCGGCAAACTTCATATGGCAATTTAACTATTGTCAATTTTCTACTCAGCAATGGCCAGGTACCATCAGGCAGTAAAGCAGAGTGATATATTTGTTTACGGAATTCTTCCAAACGCACTAATCTTTGTTCATATGTCAGCGAGGCCAAATACCTCCATCTGTCCTCATCCATCTCATCTATCGAGTTGTAAAAGGTAATAGTTTTTTTACTATTTGCAGGTTTATACTCCGCCTGTGGTTCGTTAACCTTATCGCCCTGTTCTTCCATTTATGATTATTGTAACGCTAATTTACAACTAAAATCAACGTCAATAAAAAAAGGGCACATCCCTGTACCCTTTTAAAGTCTCATGTCTAAAGTCTAACGTCTTGTGTCTATTTCTCAGTAATCCTCACAACTCCGCCACCATTGTACGAATGATACTCCCCGTTATACATCGCATCTGCCATAACCGGCCCCATAATATAACTGCCCGGCGAAACCGCTCTTACAGCATAGTAGTATGTTTCAGGTTCTCTGCCCAGGTCAACAAACAGGTTTATCCGGTCATCGCGTATATCCAGTTGCGTTGGCGAACTTTCATTCTTTATCCAATCCATGCCTGGTATCTCTTTGGTCCGCGGATTTTCAATTTCAAAACCTGCAGGTAGCATGTCGGTAATTACTATGTTGCTAACCTCCTTGTTGTTGTAGCTGTTTTCAAGCGTAAGTGCCACAATAATAATGTCGTTCTGCTTAAAGTTATTACCGGTAATTTGCCGTCCGTAGCGGTCGTAAAAGCGCTTACGTACTTTAATGTAGCTATCCTCCTCTTTAAACGAACCATCCGCGCTTATACCTTCTGCCTGCCAGAAATAATACAACACACCGGTACCGGTTGGTGTAATTTCAACATTGGTGCCACTCAATTGTTTCGAGGTCAACTTCAACATACTGCCGTCGTTTTTGGCAATTTCTTTACCATTCACTTTTATAGAAGCAGTAATATTGGTTTTGTTGGCCTGTCGTGCAATTTTACCAAGTGCCAGGAAAGCAAAAGCCCTTTCCTGTGTACTCAACCAGTAGCTCTGTTTAACCTCCTGGCTCAAGTGCTTGGCCATTATACCCACCTGCGCATTTTGCGGATCAACATCCAGTATCGCGTTCAGGGCAATGCCCTCGTCCCGTATCTCGCTGTAAAAACTGCCACCGGTTACTCTTACCGAAACTTCCCCTGCAAAACTTGAGGGCAGTAATTCTTTAAACTTGCTCTTATCGCCAGCCATTGCAAAGGCAGCGCTCAACAAATACTTGCAATCCAGCGAAAGCAGACTGGAGTTTTCCTTGTAATAATTCATAGCCGATACCTGTGGCTTACCTGCAAGTGCCAATACATACAACGAGTAGCAGACTTCCTTAGGCGCAATTTGCTTAACCAGGTTGCGGTTGTAGTAATAAGGCTCTGTTTCCCTTGTTTTTAAGCGATTGATAAGATACGTATGGATATTATCCAGCAAACTCTTATCTACATCAAATCCTGCCTTTTGCGCTTCCTGTAAAAAGTGTGCTGCATAAACCGTTGCCCACCAGTTTTCGCTGGCCTCATTATCCCACAAGGTAATGGCACCGTTGTACAACTGCCTCATTTTAATTTTGCGGATTGCCTCCTGCACATTGTAGTTGGCGTTTAGCTTAACCGATTTATTCATGTTCATCAACTCCGCCATGTCGCTGAAGTACAATTGAGGGAACGCGGCACTAACAGTTTGTTCCGTACATCCATATGGGTACTCCACCAAACTCCACATCTGGTCAGCCACCTGCAGGGCAGGATTTTTACTAACTATTAACTGGTAATCCGCGCTGGATGGAATGAACTTAGTCAAAGAAAAATCTATCTTCTGATTTCCTCCTGCGGCGATAGAACCTGAACCTGTTACCTTTTGCAACGAAGCCGGCGGACGCACCGTAATATCCGTTTCGTCAACAAACTTTTCGCCCAATCCATTTACTTCAACTGTTACCTTTGCCACATCAATTCTCGGATCGGCTACAACTCTAAACCGTACCCGTTGTTCGCTTTTCGCCTTTATGTTAACTGTTTGAGAACTCTCGCCCACTATCTTCAATGGCCCCGATAATCTTACTGTAGCTGTTGCGCTGGTTGCATTCTTCGTTGTATTGGTAATGGTTACCGGCATTATCACCGTATCTTTTGGCGAAAGGAAACGCGGAAGTGCAGTACTTACAACTAATGGATCTGCCACAATCATTTCTGCATCCTTGCTGCCCATGCTTTGGCCTTTGTAAGCCACAGCCATTAATCTCAACTCGCCGCTAAACTGTGGTACATCAAATTCAAAATTCACATCGCCGCTGGCATTGGCCTCACCAATACCGCTCCAGTACGAAACCAGTTTCACCCGCTTGTTTTGCAAGGGGTTCGCGCGTTTGGCATTGCCCGCTGCATCACCACCGGTTGAAGAAATAGTTCCTTTTATATCAGGGAACAGTAAAGGGTACAGGTCGAACGAATTAACCAGCAAAGCCCTGTTGGCATAAAAAAGGTTGTAAGGGTCCGGCGTGGCATAATGGGTTATTTGCAAAATACCCTCATCCACCGCAGCAAGTGTAACCTTGCTGTTAGGCGCAGCTTTTATATGCACCTTTTGATGAGTGCGCGACCTCACATTCTTCTCAGCAAATATCTGCACATCCATATTGCGGCCTTTCTCTTCAACCTTTAAAGATTTAAAACCATGCGCTACGGTAAGCGGCATATCGCTTTCCTCGTTCGGCTTTATCAGCGTGGCAGTTACATAAGCGTTAGGCAGATAATCTTCCTTTAAGTTTAAAGTAACGGAAGCCGCCCTGTTCTCAACATTTACGTATTGATACTCTATCACATGGTCGTTCTCGACCGTTACCAGCATCTTGCCGTTAAACGGAGTTTTGAAAAGTACCTTGGCGTTATCACCGGCCATGTAACTTTTCTTATCCAGTTCAATGTCAACGTTGCCTTCGTTGTTCACTTCAAAATTGCTGTTGCTGTAACCACCGTACCATCCATAACTGTAAAATTCATTATGCACGTACGAATTAACGCCCGGCTTAGCCACACGTATCTCATACTGCCCCGGCGTTCTTGGTATAAAGTTGAATACCGTACTCTCTCCTGTAATATCTACTTGCTGGTCAACAATTGTTTTATCATCAACCCGCGATTCGTAACGGAAATATTCGCCGTACTTGGCAAAGGCCGTATAGTATTCATGCTTAATAACCTGAACGTG
This sequence comes from Bacteroidota bacterium, assembly GCA_028288545.1. Classification (GTDB taxonomy): domain Bacteria; phylum Bacteroidota; class Bacteroidia; order Chitinophagales; family LD1; genus Bog-950. The sequence continues at coordinate 8,519 of JAQBNQ010000334.1, read as the reverse complement.
CGCTTTGGTGCTAACAGGCTTTAGGTCCTTATCAAGCGCAATAAGCGGAAAAACAATGTTGTGATTTAAGGGGTGATAGTAATAGTCCCCGTTGCCAACACCATAAAAAACATCCTGCGTATAAATATCAATAGACGACTCGCGGCTTACCGGTCTTCCTGTCTCATCAAATACAGTGGTAAAAAAGTTCGCCTCTATAATACCACGGTCAGCGTATTCCATAGGCACAGTATATGCCTCAGTAGCATGACCTTTCTCATCCGTCTTTCCCTCATCCTCTATCTTCTCGTAGTTATTGTTACGGTCAGATTGCGAGAAATTATACTTGTAATACTTACCCGATGAAAAATACTTTTCGCTCAGTTGTATCTCCACCTGGTAATTCCTGTCCGCCGCAGGTGGACCAAAGAAATTAGTAGCGTCAATTGAAAGGGTACCTGTTTCGCCCGGCCTTAAAAACTTCTTATCAATTTCTGACGCTACTTTTATTCTATCAGGCATAAACTCCTCCACCTGTATATTCTTCGAAGCCAATAAAACGTCATTCGATGTAAATACTTCAAACGTGTAACTACCGGTTATGGCCGATGGTGAAAGTTCGATTTGCGTTTCAAGCGAGCCTTCATCGTTCAATCCCTTCTTCAGCGTTTTCAGGTCCTTTCCGTTTGGCAGCAAAAATTTCATCTTCAACGGAATTTCGCCCGGAGATTTCCATTTCCAGTCGCGGATAATAACACTAAAGTTCACTTTCTCACCGGGGCGGTAAATATCGCGTTCGCTATAAACAAAGGCATCCAACCCGCTCGGGTTAGGGCGCTTACCTCCCACCCCAAATCGCGAGGTTTCAACCCTGGTAGAACTAAAAGGCAGGTAGTTGAAATCCGTACCCATTTTGGCGGTTATCATCGCACTTCTAAAACCTGCATAGTCCCTGTTCTTCAGTGTTATCTCGGCAATCCCGTTTCCATCGGTAGTGGCTGTTCCCACTTTTTGGTTGTTATTACCAATAACCGTAACACTTACGCCACTCAAGGCCTCGGCAGTTTGTATTGAATTGGCAAATACAATGATCTTATCCTTCCCTTCCTTGGCAATCAAGCCAATATCCGAAAAAGATATAAAGCGCGAATCCCTCAAATAATACTGCTCATCCGATTGTATGGTAATGTGATAAATACCCTTAAAATCCTGCAGTTTATCCTCCAGGTCAAACTTAAACAGGCGGTTGTTGCCATTACGCGGAAGGCTTTTGGTATCTATTTCCTTTTCATAAATAACATCACCAACGGTTGTACTGCCATAACTATAGTCATAATTATAGTCGCCGGTATAACCCTCACGCTCTCCATCCTCCTCCCCTTCCGATTCCTCGCTGTGATAATTATGGTAATTATTGGTATTCGGATAATACCCGTTGCGCTGGGCAGCCAACAGGTTATTCTCGTATATCTTCGAGATAATGACCTTCACTTTCTTTATAGAGGTTATCATTACCTCAATATTCTTCGCCCCCTTATTGCTCAGGTAAACGCCCTTCTTGTTAATGAAACTGATCCTCGGCTCCAACTTACCAAAGCCAAGGGTGTTGGTGTATTCCTCCTTTAAGGTACCTCCTATCCGCCCTTTTAAACCGGCTTTCAGTTTCAGTGTATAGGTTTTAGCCACATCAAAATCTTCGGATATAATGCTAAACCCGTCATTACTAACAACGGTCTTAAATTTTACCTTACCGTCAAAACTGATAAACGAGTTGATGTTATCCGCAATGGGCTGCTGGCTGGTGTAAACCTTAATCGTTCCCTGCGTTCCATCGTGGTTGGCCTCTACATTGCTCACCGTAAGGTTAAAGGGCGAAGTAATGGTAAGGCTGGTTTCAATCTCCTTATCCGTTGGGTTGTTACCTCCTTCGGGTACTAGTCCCTTGCCAATCTTAACCTTGGCCAACAGGTCCTTGTCATCCATCTTCATATTAAGCAGGGTAATGGATATCTTGTTATCAGGGGCAATGGTCTGTATATTAAAATCCTTCTTCGACCCATTAATATCAATACTCAGCACCTGTTTTAGCTTCGAAGGGGCTATCGGATAATTAAAGTAAAGGTCAATTTGAGGGAACGCAGCGCTGCTGTTGCTCTCATTCACGTTCCACATGGCGGTGGCATTGTCCAGCATCACAAATGGAGTATGAAACAGGGGCACCTCGCACTTGCCAAGGCTATATTTCTTAGCATTTTGAAGCACCTTATCGGTTACCTTGGCCTTGTAAGAGGTCGCGGGCGGAAGCGAACGCTCCGGCGAAAAAACCAATTCGTTACTACTCTCCCATCTGAAACGCCCCGGTATTGGCGGATCAAACTTCACGTATTCCGTGGCATCCCAGCGGTTTAGAAGCGAATCAGGGGTTAAATTTTTGTCGAATGTAAACCTGAAATTGCCCAGGCTGGGTACTTCATCTTTGGCATTCGTGTCGGTAAGGTTCACTTTGTTCTTGTTACTGCAGGCTGATAGGAAAAGTGTAAAACACACAGCGAGACAGATTTTTGCGATACGCATGGTTGGTGTGGTGGCAGGATTTTTGACTAAAAGGTATACATGATTCAAATGTAAAAAATCATGCAATCATTTAATCTCAGACTAATATACGCTTAGATGGTATGTTTTATTATGTGTGTTGACAAAAATATTTTTTTGTGGAGATTGGACGGGCTGAAATACTCGCTTCCAAACGTTCGGTAACACAAATGGATGACCTATAGTTGGGATTCCTTCCTTTTCCTATGCCACGCTATTTTACTCTTCTCAAACAACTTATCCAACGGCGGACATTTATCATCAAACCTCACCGCAATAAAAAAACCATCACTATCATAGGCAGGGTTACGATCAGGCCCAAAAATAAAGGCATTGGATACATGTACGTGTCTTAAGCCCACCTCTATAAATAATTTATCCCGCATTCTAAACTCAACTCCAAGGCCATACTTAGGGGTAAAGTTGAAGTGTGTGCCCCGGTTATCAGGATCGCTTGTAATGGGGAACTCCTGCAGGTTCCAGATAATGCCCGCCCCATATTCAAAAAACAGGTCCCAGCTATTTTTATGCACAATGTACCACCGGGCAAAAGGCCTTGCGCCAAAACCTACGGTGTTATTCAGCGGCCCCTGGTATATATAACTGTAAACTTCTCCTCCCACGGCCATCCAGCGCAAAACGCGGTATTGCATTCCCAAATTATTAACGGTTGTAATAATCCCTTTCCTGTTGCCATAACCGATGGAGATCCCCGGTTCTTCAAAAACAGAGATGCGGTATTTGGTAAGCGTATCCCTTTTCGAAAATATCTCGCCCAGCAAAAAGGTACTTGCAATAGCTGCCGTACCCCAATAAAAACCATGGCCGCTTTCAAGCCCCAACGGTTGAAATCCCAATGGGTTCTTTGCCCACTCACCAAACTTCGATTGGGCAACAGCATTTTCAAATAAGCAAAGCGAACTGAAAGCAACAATGCAAATCCCTAAATAACGGCGCATAGAGTAAATGTAATTCCATTTGTTAAATGATTTGTTAACGGCTATTACAGTTTATGTAAACGCATAGGCCCGGCGTCGTTATATAAAAACCATATATACATGACACCAAAATCCAACTCCAGGCTATTTATTTCCACCGGCATATTTTTACTTCTTCTTAGCATCCTGCTATTCTCCTTTAGCAAAAGAGGACCCTCAAGGGCAACATTTATAGAACCACCTGCGCCCGCAATGGCTAATACTGCAGATGAATACTACAAAATACCCGATGGCGCTACCTACAACGGCCAGCAAATGATTAACAAGGCTGGTCATCTTACACTTACCAGCGAACTGGGCCACAACTACTACATCATTAACGACACCGTAAATAACACAGGCTTTTTATATACCGAAGTTAAAGCCGCCGATTATAAACCCACCGATAAAGCACGTGCCCCGCTAAACATATCAATAGTATTAGACCGCAGCGGCTCAATGAGCGGCGCCAAACTTGAGAGCGTTAAAAAAGCAGCCGATTTTCTGATTGACAAATTGGACGGAAAGGATATTCTATCTATAGTAACATTCGAAAGCGGTGTTGGAGTACTTCAAAAATCAGCACCGGTTACCGACAAAGCATATCTGCACGAAATTGTAAAAAACATAGTGGTTGGAGGCAGCACCAACTTAGGCGGAGGATTATTGGCGGGTTTTGACCAGGTTAGGTCTACCTACAAAAGCGGTTATGTCAACCGCGTTTTATTATTAAGTGATGGTGTTGCTGACTCAAGGACCGTTAACGGTGTTACCATAGAAAGCCTCGCCAAAAAATGGTTTACTACCGAAAGTATCAGCGTCAGCACCTTTGGTGTTGGCACCGACTACAATGAAAACCTGATGACCACACTGGCCGAAAACGGCGGAGGCAATTACTACTTCATCAAAGAACCAGACATGATACCCAAAGTTTTCGAAAAGGAAATAAGCGGATTATTGACTCTGATGGCCACAAAATCAACCCTCACCTTTAAGTTACCTGCAGCCCTAAGCATTTTACGTGTTTACGGCGGAAATTACGACATGGATAAAAATGAGATGACTGTAAAGCTGAACGACATATTTGCCAACGAAACCAAGGGCATTTTAATAAAGTTTAAAATTAAACCCGGCACCAGCACCGAGCTACCTATAACCACGCAATTGACATTTGAAGACGCCACCGATAAAAACAAGCCTCTTTCGGTTCAAAACCTAAACGTGATAAAGCCAATCACCGATGTAAAAATGTACCTGGCCAACTTTAGCGAAAAGGTAATGCAGCAGTGCACCATGTTCGAATCGAACGACCTTATGGAAAAAACGATGAAAGCGGTAGATGACCGCGATTATGAAAAAGCACAAAAACTAGGCGCCGTCACCCAGGACTATTTTAAAAGTAATAGCAGTAAGATGGCGCCTACAACAGAGATGTGGATGCAGGATTCCGTGGTGATAAACTATAATACACAGCTAAAAGATATGGATAAAAAAGGTGAATTAGAAATACAGAACGTTCAAAAAGCAAGCAAAAGTTCAAACTACCTGATCAGAACGAAAAAATAAATCAGGTCGCTAACCCAAGGCCTGTCAATCCGCCTGGTGGTCTGCCACCGGCGGATTGTTTTTTGTACCATAACCCATAAAGCATTTATAACAACGCCTCGAAACTGTCAAACAACTCAACTCGATAATTGCAGATATGCGAAGAGAATATCCCGAGTCAAATAAAGACCATAAGAATAACCTATAATTCAAAACCTACCATCTTGAATTGGTTGATATGGGGTGGCCCTTCCCATCCGCGTTCTAACTGCCGGTAAATAATAATTCCCCAATTCTCTGTTGGGTCAATAAATACATGTAACAATTCAACATTCATTATACCACTATACTGCTCCATCTTTTCAGTCCACCCTCTTGTTCGTACATCATTTTTTTTTAAACTAATAGTATAAAGGTCCACAAAGGTCTCAGAGAAACTGCTGTCAGTTTTCATTTTGTAATCGCTTTTCACAATATCATATTTGCTGTCATACAGTTTAAATGAAAGCTTGCGTTCCATATCTTCACTGTTTAAGCAACCATACCTATTAAGATAATAGTGTCCGTCCATAAGCGAATCACTTTCGGTAGGGTGCCATCTCACCCTCTGAATAATATGAAAAGAGTCTAACTTCCGGTTAAACTCACGGTTATAAGCACTCCATGCCTGCTTTAAATTTCCGGGGAAAGTATCCGGTTCAATTATCTCGTGACTCAAAACCGAAATCAAAGTATCTTTTGCGGCATCAAATATTTCAAGATCAACATAGTATCCGTCCACAGCTTCCGTAGCGCGTTCTCGTATATAAGCGCACTTTCCATCCTTCGACCATCCGATTGGATAAAATTTTTCTCTGTAATATAAATTCCCAAAGTCCTTGTGCTTCGATTCTTGAAAAAGGATAAACTCAGCCGGCATCTGGTAGCTTCTACCTGCCCGCGTTTGAGAATGAGTAACGGCTAATTTGCTGACCAATGAATCAGCCGGATAGTCTGCCGCATATGCAAATAGCACAGAAAAAAGAAATAACATCAGTCCAATAATTTTCTCTCTACTCAACATCACATATCTTTTATTCGAGATCATCCTTTAAAACCCATCCCCTTAATTCTTTCCCATCTTTTGTAATATACTTCACCTTCAAATGATAATCAACCCTTGCCAGCGCCGTTACTTTATCTCCTCTAATCAAGTAGGGCTTTACAGGAGTTGCATCACTCTCACTGGAAGCATCCGGGAACTCAGTCAATGAAACGATATCCATTTTAACGGTCCACTCCGTTTTTTCAAGAGTATCAACCGATTTTTTAGCGATCTCTAATATGATATTATCAGGCCTTTGGATACAATAAGGTATCAGATCATACCAGGGTATAAAAAGATTGCTTCGTGGACCGCCACAAATAGTGCTTTTATGCTCCAGGTCATTGCTTCCTAAATACATACCGGCCATGCGGGCCTCACTAAAGCCGGTTGCCTCAGTAAAACCGAAATAAAAAAAGATGCTGTCCTTATACCCATAAATTCCAATGTTATCAGGGTCGTTGCTAACGATATACGTCTTGGTCTTAAACTCATCAGTAGTATAAACACCTATCCGACAAGTGCTTGGTTGTCCATCTTTATAAGCTTCCAAAGCCCGCTTGTACATTACTCTCTGCAATGCGGTTTGAATAAACTTAATGCCTTCAGCAGTTAAAAAACTACTTAACCCTTTAATCTTCTTACCGGTTCTTAAATTATAATTTTCGGAAAAAAAATAGCCAAGGTCTGAGACCTGGCTATTGGTCACTCTTTTCTTCCCTTCAGGTACTACCATCCTGGTAAATGATAAAAGACAGTTCTTAGTATAATCAACCTGGTAATCAATTGTCGCAAGCGAAGACTGTACTTTACCGCTGGCAATTTGATGGATTAAGCTTGTCTTTTCCTTTACGCTCAGTTCCTGTTCCTCATGCGGTGCTTCGTCATAGGTATCCAGCAAAGTTTGCTGGTAGCCATATTGCTTATTCAGCTTTTTTAGCAGCAAGGTATCAATGCCACTACCTTTAAACTGGAGGTATCCAATATCATTCTTCCTGGCAGTATCAGTAACAGTAATAGAACATTGCGAAAACATTAAAAAGGGTATCACCAATAATACTATCGTCCAAACCGTTCTCATTTTTCAAAATTTTATCTTAAGTCCGTATTGCTCCTTTATGGTCAAAAGGGCTTCTGCATTTCCCCTCGCATCATCAACCGGGTTATGGGTGTGTTTGGTTTTGCGCAAATGCTTAAAGGTTTTAAAAGTATCACGCTCAATTCCTTTAAACAAACTTCCCAGGTTTTGCGAACTGAACCCAAAAGGGTTTTCGTCAATAAAGTGATGGAAGTACCAGCAAATAAACATCCAGTCAAATCCGTTATTATCACTTATAAATATCGGGCGGGCGGTACAGACCTCTTTTATCCAGGCCTTAAAATCGCTCATCACCTGCTTCGGCTCTTCAAAGCCTAAAGTTTCCTCCCGGGTATGACCCGAAACTGCGAGGGCTTCAGGTATAAATTTCTCCGAGATAGGTTTCAATTTCCCATAGAAGGTTTTGTCCAGCTTATCGCTTACCAAAACCGCTCCAAACGAGATCATAGAATAGTCCCCGGGTATTGGACCATCGCTTTCTATATCTACCATTATATATGCCATCACCCTTAAATTAATGTACTCGCCTTTAGGCTAACGCCTAACAACGTTTAATAAAACGAATTGCAAGTATAAGTTATTGCAATTATTTTTGATTATATTTTTGAATCAACATTATCTACTCAATGACAAAAAGTATGATCCAACGACAGTTAAAAACATTAAAATATTTTTTTATAATTTCTTTGCCATTAATTTCTTCCTGCGATTGTATCCAAAGAGCATCGGGCGTGGTTTTGGATAAACAAACCGGGCAACCTATACAAAATGTTTCATTGGGTAAATATGTAGCTGATGATCCAAATAACGTTTCCATTCCCCGCGCATTGACCAACGCAAACGGTCAATTCAATTATTCAGGTATCTCCGGTGGTTTGTTCGGTTGTCCGGATATTCAACTCTATTTTAATAAAGAACGATACAGGCAAGTAATAAAAACCTTCAGCTCTTTTTCTTCTAATGACACCATTTTTCTTGAAAAACTGTAGGTGGATTTAGTAGCCATATTCTGTCTTAAAAGACATGGCTAAAATTAAACACATGATTTTAATCATGTCCTGAACCTGATGTTGCAACACAGGCGTAACAAGCCATTAGTTAAAACAAACCTAATGGGCAAACTTAAACACAACAGATTAGCATTTACCTTCATTACCCTGATATTTGTTGCATCACTGAATGCACAGAATGTAGGAATCGGAGAACCAAATCCAGGGAGTAAATTATCAGTAAGCGGCAATCT
>JAQBNQ010000318.1 GCA_028288545.1 Bacteroidota bacterium | reverse complement strand
ATGAATTTATTAGCCACATTTTGTTCATTAAAAACGCTCTAAGTCACCTTTCAACAGTCTCTAAAACCAGTCATTTTCTCATATCGGTAGTGCATCGATTAATGACTAAGGTGTTGTTGTTTAAATTGTCGAGTGATCTTTTAATAACATGCAATCATTGCAAATCCGAAACTTAAAAATAGAATTCAATTACCGCTTTCAACCAAGCCAAAGGCATTTAAAATATCTTATTATCACTTAGTGTAATTCTATCGCTTGCCTAATAATTTTGACAGAATAGTTGTTTAACACATTTAGAGATATTATATTTATCCTAATAAACTAAGTAGCATAATATGGGTCAATTAGTGGCCATTGGTGAGCGCCCAGTGAGCAGGGTAACAAATCCAAATATTGATATTGAATGTGAGCCTGTTACGTGATTTTCCACGTCCCCTCCGGCTCCACCACCAAATCCCTTATTTTATTGATTATCAAATATTTACATCAATAAAATAAGGTTTTTTTACATAGCAACACATACTACATATGCCTTATAATCAATAAATTACGGGTTCGATTCCCTCTGGCATTCTCTTTTAAAGCACATTCAACCATTGCTTTTAACTGATAATCAACGAAATAAATAAGACAGTCTATTTACCATCACCGTAATATTCCTTTAATGTCGCTTTAACAATAATCCTCGCAATCAAATCAAGAAAAGCTTGCTCCCGCATTTTTCATCAAACGCGTCTTCCGGTAATGGAGAGATGTTAAAATTTTCGCGTGCGCGAGCCGGGCTTTGGGGCGTGGTAAGTATAGCTGTACCGCGCTGTAACGCCCAAGCCAAAAGCACCTGGGCCGGCGTTTTTCCAACCTTTGAGGCAAAGCTTAAAATTACTGGGTTTTCAAGCAAACCAGGCTTTAACCCATGGCCCAATGGTGCAAACGCCAAAAAAACAATGCCTTTCTCCTTGCAAAATTCCAAAAGATCTGTTTCTGGCAAATACGGATGCGATTCGACCTGAACAACCGCTGGTTTAATCCTTGCCGACTCGTAGATAGGCATCAGTTCCTTCAAGCTGACATCCGACAAGCCGATCGCCCGGCATTTGCCACTATCCACGAGGTTCTCCATCGCTCTCCATGTGTCGAACAATGTTGTGTCGGTGTCGTAAATGACGTTACCGTTTTCATCCCGGGGATCTTGTTCTTCACCCGGCTGAAATGCAAACGGAGTGTGAATGAGATAAAAATCCGCGTAATCAATCCGAAGCCTTTTCAGGCTCCCTTCCAATGCCTGTTTAACACGCTCAGGCCGGTGATTGGTGTTCCATAGCTTCGTGGTAACAAAAACATCTTCCCGGGGAATACCTCCAGCAGCCATTCCTACCTGCAGCGCTTCGCCCACCTCACTCTCGTTCCGGTAGCGTTCTGCGCAATCAAAGTGTCGAAATCCGGCCTCCAGCGCATCTTTGGTAGCTCTTATTGTTTCGGCCGCATCCGGAATCAGCGTCCCAAACCCGAGAGCGGGCATAAGACGGTACTATTTATTGGCTTCATTATCATACTTTGTTTTATTTGTGTTTAATTTTTTCTTTCTTGTATTGGTTTAACTCACGAATTCGCTTTATATAAGTCAGCATATGATTGAAGAAAGCCCTGTATGGAATAATAAATACGAAGTGGTATTTTACTTTTTTAAACGCCAGGCTCACTCAACATAAACTTCTGTTTATCAAATAATTACACCTACAGAACAAGGCAGAGGTACGTTTAACTAAAATAAAACTACGCTGTTGCCATATTGTTAAACATATTTGGCCTGGTACATTTTGCTTTTTACTAACGTCGCTATATCTGAAGGCCTTTCAATACGGGCCAGATTCAAATCAAATATTTTGGTAGCCACTTCAATAGCAACATTGATAGATATCTGGAAAATATTACTTATTGGCGGATAAATAAGTCCTCGTTCAAAATCTTCGGCGGTTACCTGTTTTGCAAGCGCTTCTGAGGCTGTTAAAAACATTTCATCAGTTAGTCGCCTGGCTTCAGTAGCGAATACCGCGAGGCCCATAGCGGGAAAAATGTATACATTGTTTCCCTGACCCGGAATAAATGTTCTGCCATTGTAAATAACCGGCGAAAATGGACTGCCACTGGCAAAAATGGCTTTTCCTTTACTCCATTCATAAGCCTCTTGGGCGGTACACTCAGAATGACTATTAGGATTTGAATAAGGAAATATAATGGGCCTTTCGTTAACAGCCGACATCGCTTCAATTATTTCGCGTGTAAATGCCCCTCCAATTGTACTCACACCAATAATAGCGGTTGGCCTGATCGTTTTTATTGCATCAACAAAGCTTTCGGATGGCTCCAGATCATGGGCAAATTTTTGCGTATACGCCGCGAGGTCGCTTCGGGAGGTTACCAACAAGCCCTTACGATCGAACATATAAATTTTCTGATAAGCGCTTTCTTTGGTCAGACCTTCTTTTTGCAGGCGCTGTGCCAACAGATCAGCAATCCCTATTGCAGCGGCGCCGGCACCCAGGAATAAAAAACTTTGCTGCGTTAACGTCTTTCCGGAAAACCTCCCCGCTGCAAGCAGCCCCCCTGTTGCTACAGCAGCTGTGCCCTGGATATCGTCGTTGAAGGTACATACCGTTTCCTGAAAAGTATTCAATATCCGAATAGCATCCACACCAGCGAAATCTTCCCACTGAATGCATATTTTAGGAAACACTTCTGTAATGGCCTCAACAAAAGCGGCAATGAAAGCATCGTACTCTTCTCCACGTATTCTTTCGTGCCTGAGGCCGGGATACAATGGGTCATCAAGAAACTCTTGATTATTTGTCCCTGAGTCAAGCGTTATCGGCAAAGTATATTCAGGCGGTACACCCGCACAAGCGGTATAAAGGCTTAGTTTACCGATGGGGATCCCCATTCCACAGACACCCAAATCGCCAAGACCAAGAATACGCTCCCCATCCGTAACCACGGTAAAACGCACATCTTTTTCGCGCCAGTTTTGCAAAATCTCCCGGATGTTATCCTTTTCTCTGATAGAGATATAAATCCCCACCGACCTCCTGAAAATATGCCCAAAAGTTTGGCAGGCTTCTCCAACAGTGGGTGTGTAAACTAAAGGCATGTAGATTGCCGGATCATCCATTAATACCTTGTAGAAAAGTGTTTCGTTGGTCTCCAATAACTGAAGTAAATAAATATACTTATTGATTGGTTTCTCCAGCCTGCCAATCTGTTCATGAACCCGTTGTACCTGCAGGTCAATGGTCTCCACTGCTTCAGGTAACAGTCCTTTAAGACCGAACCGTACCCGCTCTTCTTCGGTAAAGGCTGTTCCTCTATTTCTTCGCGGATCATGTAAAACTTCAAAACCTTTGTTCGCTTCCATGCGCTTGATGCTTTAAATCTTCTATCGTTTATGTACAGAAAGCCAAATACAATACCAACACATAAAGCCATATAAATAAACATGTTATGAAATTATCTTTTTTAAAACCGCCTCGGCATTTCGTTTAAACCCGTACAGGTACTGGAAATACCAAGATTCCATTTGATCAAAAATTTAATCATCTAAAGAAATCATAACTCACAACCTCTTCTAAATTCATAATTATTGAAACTTTGTAAATTGTTCAAACCTTCCTCCACAAGAGGTTAACTGGCTCTATGAACTCAATCATAACTTAACAAAACAAGGGATATAGATTTTAAATAAAAACCTCCGAAGCAACAGCCCCGGAGGTTTATTTATATGTGAGAATTTCTCGCTAATCTAAAACTGCGGCAAATTATAATGGGAACTTTCACTAATTATTTGTCCGTTCCCTACCTGGTAAACACCTATCTCGCTCATTATGCTTCTGCCCATTTCTTTAAACGTAACATCACGCATAAATTTATTTTTATTTATTAAAGTCTTTTCCAAACCCCAAAATAACCTTTTCTTAGTTTAGCGTATCTGCCGGTTTTTATCAGTTAAACAATAGGATTTGGTAGCCCTCTAAATGATCTTTTCAAAGAGAAAATTAATAATATCACAATACCTGGTAAAATCATACCAACCAAACATAATGTTGTCCGGAATATGCGCCAAGAATACAACCTGTAATAAATCCGCAAATCGTAATTGATCCCCTGGCCATTGAAATAAGTAACTGGGCCTTTTTTAATCCAGACTGCGGATAGGATTCTGCCTGCAAAGATAACTGTACAATATTTCCTGTCATTATGGTTGTTAATCCATAGGTATCTTTGGCAAAACGTTTTCCAAATATACTTTGCATTCCCATCGCCGAAACCGACAGCATAGTCACCAAATATTTTAAGATAGTCATTTCTTCAAAATTTGATAAACCGAATATATAAGCTAATATTCCTCCGCTCAGAAAGAAAAGTCCCTCAAAAAAGAAAAGATTTCTGTTTGAATATTTTTCAATTATCCACCCGCCAATCATCACCGAAAATATGAAAACCGGAATGGCCAATAAACTCGCACAGGCGCCTGAAAATGTGCCTCTCATAAGATTATCGGCAAATAAAACAATGTTGCCGGTTATGTGATTCGAAAATATTTTATTGGCTGCAACATACGTGAGCGCGTCGCTATACCCACCTGTAATTGTCAAAACGAGCGTTAAAAACTGGGTATCATTCTGTTTCTTTTGTATATTTCGTAAATTCATTAGTTGGATAGAACTGCGTACGTTCCTGTTTAAATGGATTACGGTGAGCTCTGAAGATCAGATCATATTTGTGGCATTAACAACCTTATCGAATTTTTCTTTATCTATGAACCCGCTTTTTAGTGCAGCTTCTTCAAGAGTTTGACCCGTATCAGATGCCATGTGTGCTATCTGGGATGCTTTGTCATAGCCTATCACCGGACTTAGAGCAGGCCAGCATCCCGCCCGTTTATGGATTTAAGCCAAACCACCAGATTTAAGCATACCTCCCAAAAAAAATGGCATGACATTCATCAAGTGAGTTGTTGCTTCTTCATTATTGATGTAGACAATCACTTTTTTTTTAATTCTAATATTTTTCCATTACTAAATCATTCGAACGATTTCTATACCACTAATAAACAATTGATTATCAAGTATTTAATCTATAATAAAAAAGGGAAAGTACTTGAATATATCACTAATCAGGGATACCAATCTTGAGATTTCGTGACCTTCCTCAAGATGCATTATAGGCAGTGAGTTAAAATCCCATTCGTGGCCTATGTTCAAAATGCTGCTTTTTTGAAAGAATTATTACCTTTAAAAATTGATATTAACATCAGTACAATCCATGGAAAGTAAAGAAGTGTTAAAAGCTCATCTTGCAAAACTTGCAGTGTTGACCGATGAGCAATTCGAGTATTTATTTTCACACTTTACAAAACAAACTTTTAAAAAAGGCCAGGTCATTATTACCGAAGGCGATATGGTAAATTGTGAATACTTCGTTATCCGGGGATGTTTGAAATCATTTTCTATTAATGACGACTTGAAAATGTTTATCCTGCAGTTTGCCATGCCTACCTGGTGGGCTTCAGATTACAATGCACTATATAACCAAACTAAAGCAACCATCAACGTAGATTGTATTTCCGATACCGAAGTGCTTTGTATTACAAATGCAGACAGGGAAAAGCTATGCAATGAACTTCATCAGCTGGAACACTTTTTTCGGTGGAGGACTAACAGAGGATACGTTGCAACCCAAAAAAGGCTGTTATCATTCATGAATAATAACATTAAGCATCGTTACGAGGAGCTTTTGAAATCATATCCCGAATTATATAATACTGTTCCCAAAAATCTGATTGCAGCATATCTGGGAGTTTCAAGAGAAACGCTCAGCAGGCTTAGCTAAGACCTAAGCTGCATGATATCAATCTTATTTCCCTTCCGAATGTGATCTATATCACACAACTTTCAGAAAAATCCTTCGGTACTTTGTAGACTGGGTCATACTGGATAGTAACTATCAGTACTAAATTAAAAAGGTGTTATGGCTGAGGGAAATAACAGCATGAAAAAGCAAACGATAATTGTTACTGGTGCTTCATCCGGCATTGGCAAAGAAATAGCCCGCCACTTTTTAAATAACGGCGATAATGTAGTTATCAACGCAGTAAACACAGAAATATTGACTGAAGTATTTCGTGAACTTGGCGGAGGCGAAAACCTGGCAATGGTAACGGGCAATGTTAGTAATAGGATTACCGGCATAAAACTATTGGCTGTTGCTGTTGCAAAATTCGGATCGGCAGATGTATTGGTGAACAATGCCGGCATTTTTGAGACCAGAGCATTCCTTAATCTTGATGAAGTTTATCTCGAGCGTTTTTTAGATACAAACCTGAAGGGAGCAATCTTCGCTACACAAGGAATTATTCCGCAAATGGTTAAACAAGGAGATGGGATAGTGATCAACATCGATACGCCTTTGGTAAGTTATATGCGCGGAAATGCTACAGCTACAGCCCTGCTTGCATCGAAAGGAGCAATGCATTCGCTTACCACGCAGTTGGCGGCCGAGTTCGGTAAACATAACATCAGGTTTAATACTGTTGCACCGGGTTCAGTGCGTACGTCAACAAATAGTGAATTATGGAACCGAGCCGGCGAAGTGGAGGATATAGTAAAAATGGTATATACCGTTGCCAAAAGCAATTTTATTACCGGAGCCATTATCACAACATAAGCGCAGGGATAATCCTGGAGATAATTCAAATAATAGAAATTTAATTATGCCTTTTTCTGAGAGTGCTTGTAAATAGGATCTAATAATATCCGCGTTCCGTTCCAATTATTAGTCACTGCACCCAAATACTTTTTTCAATACCTGTTTTTATTCATCCGGCAATTCGGCATGCATGGATATAGTTCCAGCAACTAAGCCACACTCTGCCTATATTCAAATGCTTAAAGTATAAGATCAGGTTTGTTTTCAATCCCCTTTTAATGCGACCCGCGAACTGATTGCTGCCGTTTGCCAGGAAATTTCAATAAGCTACACTCGGTCTTTTTAACCTTTACCTGGCTCTATTGGTTTTCACGACATCTCACGGCCAATTTTGATGCATTGCGATATATAAAGGTCCTGCACGCGCAAACAAAGCACAAACAACTGATAAACAAACACTTGAAATTGGCACAATAATAGTATACAGGAAAGAGCCAACGTGAAAAATTAAAAAATATCCGAAACAAGCGCTGGTCAATAAAAACTTTCAGGAAAACGTGGGCAATTCCCAACTTATAATGAATGATTGTCTGTTAAAACATATATAACCACAACAGAAAGAAATGGAAATATCGCTTGAAATCGCAGAACACACAATCCGTGCCGCTAAAAAGATGGCACAGGAAATTGGCATACCTATGAATATCGCGATTGTAGATAATGGCGCTAACTTATTATTGTTTTGCCGCATGGATAAAGCGTGGCTTGGCTCTATGGATATCGCCATAAAAAAAGCAAAAACAGCTCGTTTTTTTAACATGGAGACCGGGGAGATCGGAAAACTTTCTCAACCGGGTTATCCTTTGTTTCAGGTAGAAGTATCCAACGGTGGCCTGATCTCCTTTCCAGGAGGTATTCCCTTGAAAAACAAAGAAGGTGAAGTAATCGCTGCCATAGGGGTATCAGGAGGTTCGGTAGGCGATGATTATAAAGTTGCTGCCGCTGGAGCGGATGCTTTTGCGAAGTATGAATGCGAATGATAAAAAAGAATGTTTGCCCATTGGGTATGAGCCGTGTAGACTGCATAAGGGCCATATGTTCCTTAACCAACCTAAATTGACAGGTGCTTGGCTCCCACCCTGCAACTGAATCATTCCCGATGAAGAAAAGAAAACAAGAAAAAATATGAAAACGTATGACGCAATAGTGATCGGCTCCGGTCAGGCGGGTGGCCCCCTTGCTAAAAAATTAGCACTGGCCGGGAAAAAAACCGCGCTGATCGAAAAACGATTTGTCGGAGGTACCTGCATAAATGATGGTTGCACCCCAACTAAAACGTGGATAGCCTCGGCGAAAGCTGCATATGAGGCATCTAAATGCGAGAAATTGGGTGTAATTATTAAAGGTTGGAAAGTAGATATGGTGGAGATTAAAAAGCGAAAAGAAAAAGTGGTTACACTGTTTCGCAGCGGGAATCAAAATGGTATTGAAACTACCCAAGGCCTTGATCTGATATTTGGCGACGCCACATTTGTTGATCGAAATACAATCTCGATAAACTTAATTGGTGGTGGCTGTCAAGAAATAAAGGCCGAACTCATTTTCCTGAACACCGGTTGCAAACCATTTATTCCTGACATTACAGGACTAAATGATATTAATTATCTCACATCAACCAGCATACTCGAATTGGACAAGGTACCTAAACATTTACTTATCATAGGCGGGAATTATGTTGGCCTGGAATTTGGGCAGATGTTCAGGCGTTTTGGAAGCAGAGTTACGATAATAGAAAGAGCAGAACGCATTGTTTCTCGTGAAGATGAAGACATCTCAACCGAACTGGAGTATATACTAAAAGAAGAAAGCATTGAATTAATGACTAATTCTCAGGCCATAAAATTTAAAGTAACTAAAAAAGGTAAAATATCAGTTGAGATTGAAGCTGGCGGGATAAAAAGTAAAATAAAATGCA
Source organism: Bacteroidota bacterium (assembly GCA_028288545.1). Taxonomy (GTDB): domain Bacteria; phylum Bacteroidota; class Bacteroidia; order Chitinophagales; family LD1; genus Bog-950. The sequence goes on along the minus strand of JAQBNQ010000318.1, from coordinate 7,095 downwards.
CACATGTATTAGTAGCTGTCGGTCGTGCTCCAAACACGGATACCTTAGGCCTTGAAAATGCGGGTGTCGAAATGGATTTGCGGGGATTTATTAACGTAAATGATAAGCTTGAAACAAACATCAGTGGCATCTATGCTTTAGGAGATGTAAAAGGAGGCCCGGCATTCACGCACATTTCATACAACGATTACACCATCGTTTACCGTAATTTATTGGAAAATGCCAACCTCAGTACTAAAGACCGGATGGTTCCCTATTGCATGTTTACCGATCCACAATTAGGCAGAATAGGTATAAGCGAAAGCGAAGCCAGAAAGCGTGGGCTGAACATAAAGATTGCCAAACTCCCCATGGCCAATGTGGCCAGGGCAATAGAAACCGGGGATACCCGGGGCTTTATAAAGGCCGTAGTTGATGAAAATACAAAAAAAATACTGGGAGCGGCTGTTATTGGACAGCAAGGCGGCGAAATCATGTCGATATTGCAAATGACAATGCAAGGCGGCATAACTTATGATCAAATCGCCTATAATGTGTTCGCCCATCCTCTTTATTCCGAATCATTGAATAACCTTTTTATGTCCATTGAAGGTTAAGGCACAATATACCACGAACGAAGGGCGGCAAAACTCAGTTATTTGAAATGAATAATTAAATTAAATTACTACATCATGAGCAATGAAGCAAACATACAGTCGCTGAAGAAATTTGCAGAGGCTGTTAACACCGAAAATTGGGACTTAATGAATGAAGCTGTAGCCCCGGACAACGTTGATCACGACCCTGCACCAGGTCAGGTACAAGGCCCTCAGGGGTATATTACATTTTTCAAACAGCTTCGAGCCGCATTTCCCGATCTTAAAGTAGAGCTGGTACATATGGTGGCCGACGACGATAATATAGCTTTCGCATACGAACTCAACGGAACACACCGTGGTGAATTCCATGGGATACCACCAACCAACAAAGCAATAAAAGCACGTGGATTACAAATAAGTAAGTTTAAAAACGGTGCAATGGTTGAACGGTGGGGAAGTTCAGATGAGTTAGGTATTCTGAAACAAATAGGTCAAAAGTAAAATAAGGGTTTCAAGAATACACCATTCCATTAGGGGGCTTCAATTTTTACACCCGCTTTGGAAGGAGAATTTACAGGTGCTGCAAAGTAATCATCCCGGTAAGCCACCAGGCTTCGGGGTTAAAAGAATTCCCGGAAAAGGTAAGCTTTAGATTACCGCACACATATTCGGCCCAGCACATTTTGCTTTTAACTAAATCTTCAATGTCATCGGGTCTTGGAATATCAGCCATTTTTTTTGTTTTGTGATTAAAGTCTGGCAACACATGCACTAACAGGATAGAATTTAAGGGAATTCAATCCCTTAAATCCTATCTATTAAACAGCTATTTCACAGCCTTTCAACATAATCAAGCAAGGTGTGTACTGCTAAAATAGACGAAGCGGGATTTTGCCCTGTTATTAACAAACCTTCACGGGTTACAAACGGTCGCCAGTCTTCCCCTTTTTGGAAATTCGCTCCACGCTCTTTCAGCATATCCTCCAGCAAAAAAGGCACAACATGTGTCAGTTGCGCGGTTTCTTCTTCGGTATTTGTAAAAGCAGAAACTCTTTTCCCCTTAATGAGCCATTCGCCGTCCGGGGTTTTTACATTTTTTAAAGCCACCGGGGCGTGGCAAACCAGCGTAACGGGCTTACCGTTATTATAAAATGATTCAATAAGCTTAATGGAATCCTGGTTATCAGGCAAGTCCCACATCGGGCCATGCCCTCCGGGATAAAAAATTGCGTCAAAATCACTTTCCGAAACGGCACTAAGCAATACGGTATTACTCAGCCTGTCCTGTGTTTCTTTATCGCTGTAATATCGCCTGGTAGCTTCCGTCTTATTTTCGGGAAGGTCGCTCTTAGGGTCGATAGGTGCCTGGCCTCCCTTAGGCGATGCGATAACAATTTCTTTTCCGAGATCGTGAAATTTGTAATAAGGCGCCGCGAATTCTTCAATCCAGAGACCTGTTTTTTTGCCGGTGTTGCCCAACTCATCATGAGAGGTCACAACAAATAGGATTTTGTTAATTTCCATAATTTTATTCTTTGTAGTTTTTATTCTTTACACGATTACAATACAGCTGAAAAGCTTAAATCAACAATTACTTGTTCATTTTGTATTTCTGATAAGCCTAAATCAGGTTGGTTTCTATTTTGATATTACCATGTGTAGCTTTAGAGTACGGGCATAGTAAATGGCTACCCTCTGCAATGGCCATAGCAACTTCAGGATCAATGCCCGGCAGGCTAACGTTAAGACGCGCCTGCAAAGAATATCCTTCATCCGACAGGCACAGGTCTACTTCGGCATCGACCGCCGCGCCTGCCGGAAATCTCACTTTCCTATTGGCGGCCTCCAGCTGCATAGCGCTAAAGAAACATGAAGACCATCCTACCGCGAAGAGCTGTTCTGGATTGGTGCCGTTACCCGGGTGACCGGGTAACGAAAGTTTAACATCCAGGCGACCGTCGGATGTGCGTGATGAACCGCCGTCGCGGCCGCCTACAGTGTGGGCTTTTGCTGTGTATACCACATTTCCCTGTTGTTTATCCTCTTGTGGATTACCGGTACTGTTCTTTTCCATAGTTTTTATTTTGGTTATCTGATTTATTCTGAAAGCATTTTGTCTTTATTTCTTTTTATTTCGCGGATCATCTGAGGGATTGATATAGCTTATTCCAAGAGGGCCAATGGCGGTAACCTGTGTTACATATTCGCCCGATTTTGCCCAATGAAAATGCGGTGTGTTGCCAGGTAGTACGATCACACTGCCCGGAGGATATGCAATTAATTTAGAAGCATCGAATTTTTCACCTATGCCAATGTAGAATACGCCCGATATAACTGTATAAATCCTGTCTTCGGGATGGATGTGCGGCATAAGGATTACACCGGCAGGCACTTTCACCCTAACCACATAAGGTTCGGCCAGTTTTGGATTGCCTACCAAAACAGCCAGCCGGGCCTCCGGAGGAAATGCCGGGAACTGTGACCACCTGATGTTCTCCTGGTAAATCGCACTGAATTTTTTATTAGGGATCCCCTGAGCTGAAACATCGGCTGCGCTCAGAAAAACAGCCGCGAACAATAATACAAATAGCACTTTTAGCTTTTTCATGATGATTGGTTGAGTTAACGATCTTACTTATAATCTGCCGAGATGGTGGTTTCTTTCCAATATTCCAGTTCGGCTGTCATGGCTTTTAACTTTTCTGAAGCACGCTTGTAAGCGTCCCGCCCCAGGTAAAGGTGAATTGGCGGTTCTTCACTTTCTGCCAATCCGATCAATATTTCTGAAGCCCGCTCGGGGTTGCCAGCTTGTTTACCATTAGTTGCCAGGTAACGTTGCTGTGTTTCTTTAACAGCATGGTAACCCTCAATTATACTTTCAACATATGCCAGTGAATCTTTGGTCAAAAAGCCCGTTCTAAAGCCCGAGGGCTCCACAACAGTTACATTAATATTAAACTCTTTAACATCAATCGCCAGAACCTCAGAAAAGGCTGTTATTGCAGCTTTAGTGGCCGAATAAACCGCCCAGCCAGGCGCTCCCGCAAAGCCTGCCACCGAACCCATATTTATAATATATCCCGACTTTTGGTTTCGCATTACCGGCAACACCCGCTTCACTACATTTATTGTTGCAAGTACATTGACTTTAAAAATATTTATAATATCCTGTTCGGTTGTTTCTTCCACTGTTCCGGCCATACCGTAGCCTGCGTTGTTAACCACCACATCCAACCGGCCAAATGCTGCCAGCGTTAGCTGTACCGATTCATCAATACAATCCGGACTATTTAAATCAACCGCCAACGCCAAAAAACGCTCCTTATCCGTCAGCCCAACAGCCTGGCTCAGTGTATGGACATCGCGCGATGTAGCGGCAACACGATAGCCATTATCAAGCAGCATTTTTACAAGGGTTAACCCCAAACCCTGGGATGCCCCGGTTACATACCATACTTTTGAAGTGTTCATAACATTATACTATTTGTGCTTGTGATTTTTTATAATGGGACAAACCGGTTCATTAATTTTCAGGCATAATATACCCCATCCGGGTATTTCCCATCTTTAAAAAGTGCTTATATTTAATGGTTTACAGCCCTGTTTTTTTGCCTGCTTTAAGGATATTAATCAGCCACATCGGTGAGCATCTTATTAACTATGAGCCACTGATCATTAATTTTGTGAAACGATAAGAATTCCTCGTACTCAAAATCGTACATTTTTACATGAAGTTTTGCAATTGCTATTGTGTTTATCACATCAACAGACAATATTGTCCCTTTAAACGGCTTGCCCGAATCTTTCACACTTTGGCGGCTCTTTACACCATCAAGGTACTGATCAAGGGTTTTAGCATATGGCTGCCCTTTTATATCCCCAAACAACAGTGTACCAGGGTGATAAACAGGCTTCAGGATCTCAATATCGCCTTCATAAATCCCTTTGAAGTACTGATCTTCCAGCACCCGGGTAATTGCTAATGAATCTTGCTGATAGGTTTCCATTTTGTTTACATTTTGTGCTTTTAATACCAATACGGTACATAATATAAAAGCGATTAATACAAGCGTTTTCATATCAATCCTTTTTAAAAATGACGGGCTACTTCTTTGCCTATACCCGAAGATGCACTAGTAACTATTATCGTTTGCTTTTTCATTGTTTTACTTTTTGCTGGCGGTGATCCCTTTTTCCCGCAACACCGATGTTTGTTCGCCGGCATATCCCCAATCATCCAGATCAACTTCCTGTATAACCACATGGGTTAATTGAGGGTTTTTGTTTAGTACACCGGTAACCAGATCCGTTATCCCTTTAATCAGGATTTGCTTTTGTTCCCTGGTAACACCTTCGCGGGTTATTTCTATTTTGATATATGGCATAGCTTTAATTTTTATGCAGAAACAGCTTCGGCGGTAATACTTACAATCACATCAAAATCGTTGAAAATAAGGGTATCGCCCAAATCCTTAAAGAAATTACCCGAACGGAATTTCATCTCATATTTGGTACGGTCAACAGTTAATTTGCCGGTCGCGGTTAACACATTGCCGTTTAAATTTACAGCAGCTTCAAAAAAAACAGCGTGAGTGATATCTTTAATAGTGAGATCGCCTTCTATATAATTACCGGTAACATTTGTGATTACAAAAACTGCTTCAGGATATTTTTCGGATGAGAAGAAATCCTCAGAAGAAAGGTGGCCAACCAACTGCGCATTAATTGCAGAATCTGTTAAATCAGTCACCTTAATAGATGTTGTATCGATAATGAATTTGCCGCCGGTAAGTTTACCGTCGTTAAAAATGAGTTCGCCTCCTTTAACAGCTATGGTGCCATGATGGGTACCTGTCACTTTTCTGCCTGTCCAGTCAATATGGCTTTGGGCGCTTATGATATTGAATTTTTGATTTTCCATTTTATTAGTAGCTTGATTGTTTAAACGAATTAGAATAGTGTTTTTCTAATAATTACCTTATTATCGCAGCGTTTTAAATGACGCCCGCATTTCTTCTGCAAATGTTTGAGGTTGTTCCCATGCTGCAAAGTGCCCGCCTTTGTTAAGTTTGTTGTAATAGATCAGTTTTGGGTAAGCCCGTTCTGTCCAGCTTTTGGGAGCCTGGTAAAGCTCATCAGGAAAGGCGCTAACCGCAACAGGAATGGTGATACCCTTTGGTGCAAAAAAGGGAAGCTTGCTTTCCCAATAGAGCCGCGCCGAAGAAGTGGCTGTGCCTGTTAACCAATAGAGCGTAATGTTGTCCAGAATATCGTCTTTGGTTAAGCCTTCGGATTCGCCGTTGAAAACACGTGTCATGAGTGCGAGGCTCACACCATCGTGGTCAAGCATCCAGGCGGCCAGGCCTATAGGCGAATCCTGGATCCCGTATAATGTTTGAGGCCTGTTAGCCATTTCGTTAGCATAGCCCAGGCCGTGCTTGTAGAAAAAGTCGAGCTGGTCCCATGCATGTTTCTCATCATCTGAAAGGCCGGACGGTTGCGGTTCATTGTATTGAAGGGCTTTAGCAACATCGGCCGGAACGGTGGCAGGCATATTGGTATGAATGCCCACCAATCCGGGAGGTGTTAGCAGTGCCATTTGTTCGGTAACGGCATTACCCCAGTCACCGCCCTGTGCTACAAAACGGGTATAGCCAAGGCGTTTCATCAGCACCACCCATGCCTTTGCAATATGTTGCGGGTCCCATCCGGTAGCGGTAGGTTTGCCCGAAAAACCATATCCCGGAAGTGACGGGATAACCACATCAAAAGCATCTTCGGCTTTGCCTCCATATGCAGTAGGATCAGTGAGTGGACCGATAATTTTCAACTGTTCGATAATTGAACCTGGCCAGCCATGCGTGATGATGATGGGTAAAGCGTTTTTATGTTTGGAGCGCACATGGATAAAATGGATATCCAGCCCATCAATATTGGTAACGAATTGAGGTATGGTATTCAGTTTTGCCTCACATTTTTGCCAATCATAGCTTGTTGCCCAGTATTTCGCCAAAGTCTGCATAGTGGCAAGCTGTACGCCCTGCGATTGATCATTTACAGTTTCGCGTTCTGGCCATTGCGTTGCTAAAATGCGACGTTTAAGATCGGTAAGTTTCTCTTTCGGGATGTTTACATGAAAGGGGCGGATAGACTCATCTGACGACGCGTTTTGCGCACTGCTTAAGCTGCCTTGTGCCAAGATAGCACTCAGAATGATTGAACTGACAAGGATTTGGTTGCTCTTTTTCATTGTTTTGATGTTTTTGTTTTGACTCAACTCTTTTCCGTAAACCCATTTCCATGCCATATTAAAACAAACTGTATATCAACAACTTAACACACAAAAAAGCACTAAAAACCTTTATATATCATAAATCATGAAAATTGGCCTTGAGATATCGTGATGACTGCGTAAAATTTTTATCACTCTAAAAAGGAGTGAAACATTTCTTTTTTTGAAAAAAAATTTAGAAATTTAATTTTCACTATACAATCAACTGTCAATCAACGTATTATA
>JAQBNQ010000235.1 GCA_028288545.1 Bacteroidota bacterium | reverse complement strand
GGCTTTGCGCTAGCGGTAAGTCCAAACCCTTTTAGCGACCAAACGGTTTTTAGTTTTACCAATGACGGATATGATTTTAAGAAAGGCGAAATTGAAATACTGAACGAACTTGGCGAAGTAACAAGCACCATTGCGGTAAGCAAATACTCAGGCAACTATGTTTACAAAAAAGGTATGTTGGCGAAGGGAATTTATTTTTACAGGCTTAAACTGGATGAGAAAGTGGTAAAAGGCGGTAAACTTGTAGTTGAATAAAGAAACAATAATGAAAAAGGTACTTATACTGAATAGCGAGGAGATTCAACAAAAAACCAAGCGCATAGCTTACCAGATAGTTGAAGACAACTACGATGAAACTGAAATTGTAATGATTGGTATTATGCCCAATGGCTACGGTTATGCCGAACAATTGAAAAAGGAAATTGAAGCCATTGACGGCATTAAGATATCGCTGATTGAAATTGACCTTAACAAAGCCGAACCTTTGGAAGGCGAGATAAAATTGGCCCTTGGCAAGAAATCCCTCGACAATAAAACCATCATTATTGTGGATGACGTAGCTAACACTGGCAAGACCCTCTACTACGCTTTAAAACCCATTATGGAGTTCTCACCCAAAAAGGTTCAAGCAGCGGTTCTGGTAGATAGGCAACATAAACTCTTTCCGGTGTCACCTGATTTTGTTGGTCTGTCGCTCTCTACAACCTTGCAGGAGCATATATCGGTTGAGTTTGATGAGAAGGGTAAAGGTGCCGCTTACCTAACCTAAAATCAGGCAATCAATCGCTCCACCAATTCCTCCATCTTTCCATGTACCGGATCAAAAGAAATATGCGCCCGGGTATAAAATGGCAAGCGTTCAGCTAATTTGTCTTTAATAAACTGTTTAAGTCCATCATCATCCAGGTCTTTCAATAGGGGTCTATCCTGCAGGTTTGTGGTTTTTAGACGACTGAATATTATTCCTTCATCCAGATTTAAGAACACTACTACTCCCCTGCTCTTTATCCATTCCATATTATCAAAAAAGCAGGGAGTTCCTCCACCGGTGGAGATAACAGCATTTTCTGTATCAAGGCCTTTTAAGGTATCACGTTCTGCTTCCCTGAAAAAATCTATGCCGTGTTGTTCAATGATAGCTTTTATACTTAGTTGAAATTTATAAGCGATCACTTCGTCTAAATCAATAAAGCCGAGTTGCAGTTTATTGGCCAGCTTTTTTCCAAAAGTACTTTTTCCAGAGCCCATAAAACCAATAAGGAAAATTGTCCTGGCAGACATATATCAGGCTTTCACGGTTACACGCGGATCTAAAACAGAATAAAGGATATCCGTAAAAATGTTCATTACCACAAAAATAAAAGCCACTAACAGTACGGAACCCATTACTACGGGGAAGTCGAACGATAACAACGAGTCGATAGTTTGAAGTCCCAGGCCTTTGTAGTCAAATACCTTCTCAATAAAAAAGGCACCGGTCAACAAGGCCGCCAACCATCCCGAAATGGAAGTAACAACCGGGTTTAAGGCATTGCGCAAACCATGTTTAAATACTACAGAATAATAGCCAAGTCCTTTAGCCTTTGCAGTGCGGATAAAATCCTGGCTCATTACATCCAGCATAGAGCTCCGTGTTAGTTGGGTAATAATAGCCACCGGGCGAACACCTAAAGCCAGCATAGGCAGCCAAAGATTTTTCCAAATGGTAATGACGTTGCCGTTGTAATCAATGTCGGTTAATGAACCTCTTACGTTTAGGTGTGTCCAATCACTCAGGTAATAACCGAATATCATAGCCAGGATAATACCTGAGAAATAAGAAGGCTGCGATATGCCGAAGGTAGACATTACCAAAATTCCGTTGTCCCAAAAACTATATTGTTTGATGGCCGCAAAAACGCCGAGTACAATTCCAACAATAGAAGCGAGTATCATTGCACTAATAGCCAGCACAAATGTTGGATAAACTTTCTCTCCTAATATCTCGCTTACCTTTCTGCGGGTTTGAAATGATTTGCCCAAAAAAGGCATTTTAGCTACTAGCGAAGCTTGGCCTATAGTAAACAGTTTTACAAACTTTACTTCATCCGGATTTAAGTACGACGGAGCATCGGAATTGCCTAAACGGTTGAGTGATATGGGCGAGAGGTCGTTAAAATAAAGGGACATCCTTTCGTACCAGGGCAGGTTAAGCCGGAATTCCTTTTCAATGGCGGCTACAGAGGCCGTATCAGCTCTTTGGCCCAACGTCATACGGGCGGAATTGACAGGAAGTATATTGAACAAAATAAAGATCACAACAATAACCCCTACCATTACCAGCAGGCCATTCAGCAATCGTTTTATTATAAATTTTATCAGCTCCAAGTTTTCTTATTCTTTATTACCAATGAATTTCAAGCCACAGATTCACAGATTTAAAATACAGATTAGTATTGAAGGTAATTCGCTACTTTATTAATTGCCTTTAATCTGTGAATCTGTGGCAATGCATTTGCTTTACTTCTTTGAAAAATACTTTTGATTTAATTCGTCGAAGGTAGGTAAATGCCTGTAATGCCACTTATTAATTACCACACCATTCTTTAAAAGTATTAAGCCGGGGTTAGAGCGTATCATGGTTTTTAGCGGAGTTTCATCAGCATAATAAAACGGATAAGCGGCCTGGTTACGGTGCCTGAACTCATCTACCTTTCCATCGTTTACGGTTACTGCAAAAAACTTAAGGCCAAGTTTATCAGTCCCAGCAGCAATAGCGTTCAGCTCATTAAAAGCCGACTCGTGCGTTTTACCAAGGCTGTAAGCCACTACCATTAAGGAATAATTGGGGTTAGAGAGTAATGAGTCTGTTAGGTCATTGTCCTCATCTTCTATGTGCAGGTTGGTAATTATTGCCGGAATACCCGGATCAAGTATCTTATCGATTCTTTTAATTTGGGTGTCGTAAACATTTCTGTCAACCCTGTTAGCTATTACATCTTCATACGAAAACTCTTTCTGTTCTTTGGTTTTGGTATTCATCATCACAAAGGTCATCTGCATTTTTACGGGCCTTTTCTCTATTCGCAGATCCCTGATATCATTACCAATTTTATATGGGCGGAAATCAATTACAGGCTCGTTAGAATAAACGTTATACAAACAGAACAGCAAAGCAATCAGTCCACCAAAAAATGCAAGACCATTGCGCACAGCGGCACCAAATACCGGGCGAATATGTTTTTCATTCAACAACAAAATGATGATGAAAACATCCAGTATAAGGTCCTTATAAAACGTTTCCCACGGCTTTAGCTTAATAAAATCGCCAAAGCAACCACAGTCCGTTACCTTCATTTTGCTTTCGGTGAATTCGCACATAAAAAGGTGCCCAGAGAATTTACTCAACAACAGAAAAACAATCAATATACCTACAGAGAAGAACGTAAGATTGTTCCGGGTAGTTGTTTTAGCAGGAAAGGCAACAGATGCGAACAATAACAATACAGCGGCAGCTACAACCAGGAAAAGCTTGGAAATGCAATAGCCTGATAAGTAAGTATAGCCCGTTAAGAAGGTGAAGAACAAAGTAAGCAGCCAAATAATGCCCGTGGTTAATCTTGGTTTCCAGCCAATAACCAGCGCAAAGCCTACCAGCAGTTCAAGCGCTATCATGGCTATTGCAAAAAAGGTAGAGCAGTTAGCCAGGTACTCCCAAAAAGGTCTGAAACCCTCCTGAGCAAAAGCTTCGAAGTATTCGTGCATTTTATAGCTGGTACCGAGCGGGTCAACAGCTTTTACAAAGCCGGAGAACATGAAAAAAACACCAACAAAATCCTGCAAAAAAGTAATCAGGATATTGGGCGGCCTGTTTACAACAAAGCGTATCAATGCCAGTGCAAAAGCCGCTACTGCTACTAAGCCAAAAATGGTATATACGTTCATGTTTTCTTATTTTTCGTTTAGTTTAATCAAGGCAAATAGTGCATAGTTCACAATATCACGGTATCCGGCATCAATACCTTCGCTTATCAGGGTTTTGCCTTTATTATCTTCAATTTGCTTAATCCGCAGCAATTTCATTAGTATCAAATCAGTAAAAGAGCTTACGCGCATATCTCTCCATGCTTCGCCGTAATCGTGATTTTTAGCAAGCATTAACGCCTTAATTTCGCCAACCTGCTTATCAAAAAGGCGAAGGGCTTCTTCTTCCTTTAACTCAAGCGCAGCATCTGGGGTTAACTCCATTTGAATCAAACCCATAATGGCATAATTAACCAGCGCAACAAACTCACCGTCTATGCTTTCGTTCACCATTTGGGTTTCCTTTTCCTCCAGGGTTTGAATCCGTTGTGCTTTTATAAAAAGCTGATCGGTAAGTGATTTAGGCCTTAGTACCCTCCATGAGGTACCATAATCATGTGTCTTTTTCCGGAATATCTCCCTGCATTGCGTTATTTGCTCGTCGAACTGGGTAGATGTTTTATTGGCCATGTGGTTTCAAAAATAGATAAGAATAGTAATTTCGGAAATTGCTTTAAGAATCATTTGCAAATGACAATCAACTGCCGGGGTAAACTTATCGATCTTTCTTCACCCAAAGTGATGGGAATTCTCAACATCACGCCCGATTCTTTTTATGATGGTGGACACTACCCGGGTGAAAAGGAAATTTTGATACAAGTTGAAAAGATGCTGAAGGATGGTGCTGATTTCATTGACATAGGAGGAATGAGTTC
>JAQBNQ010000210.1 GCA_028288545.1 Bacteroidota bacterium | reverse complement strand
CCCTTTAATAAACGCCAGAATTGCGAGTTCTGATCCTGCGCCACCTGAACTCCCCACTGCGAAGTGAAACGGGCTTGCTGGTAAACAATGGCTTTTAGCTTAACGCTATCTAAAATTGAGCTTAATACATCCATGTTTTTAAATAAAGACTGTTGAGCAAATTTAATGGACTATTGATGTCTATAGCTTTTTTATATGCAGATACCTTTGTACTACAAAAAATAACTAACATGACAACACAACAAGTAGCCAACCGGTATTACGAGCTGGCAAAACAAAAAAAATGGGCGGAATTATTAGCAGAACTTTATAGCGCGGACATAGTGAACCGCGAGCCCGAACATGCTATTGCAATCGGTATTCCCACTGTAACTAAAGGCCTGGAGGCGGTAAACGCCAAGGCCATGGCAAGACGCGAAATGATAGAGGAAATACACGACCAGTTTTGCAGCGAACCTACAGTGGCCGGCAATTTTTTTAGTATGTCAATGGGCCGCGATATTACTTACAAAGGCAAGCCCCGGATTAAGGTGGAAGAGATTGCCGTTTTTGAAGTGAAGGATGGAAAGATCGTTTTAGAGCAGTTCTTTTATTAAACGGGGTGCAAGCTAAATGCAGATAATCAATGCTCACTTTGGGCAAATTGGGGAAATGACGCACAATTAAATGCTGACCCTTGATTTAAGTATTTCCAGCAAAATTAGACTGAGGTTCAAGCAAGTAGAGATCAATGAAAGGAATTTGCAAACCAGGAAGAATTCCTTGGCTTGCATCTTGTCAAAGCATGTGGTAATATTTTGTAACTAAAATAACCACATACTATGAAACGGATTCAAGTGAATATTTTGATGATTGCGATTACTTTAATATCGGCGATTCCTTCCTGCAAAAAAAGTAATTCAACAACACCAAGCTGCGGCAACGGTTTGCTGTGTGCTACTGTAGATGGAACCGGATATACGGCCAGCGCCTACAATACCAGTACAACCGGTGGTTTTTTCGGCATTGGCGGAACAACCACGTATAATGGAAGCTACGCACAGCTTATACCGGTAAGCGGCACAGTGGGCGGATATAACTTAGTGGTTGTAGGTAATAACGGTACACCAAATGCATCTGCTACTTATCAATTGGATTTTACGATAAAGCAGTTACCCACCAACGGAGCTACTTACTCAACTGCTGCGGGCTCTGCAAGTTTTGATTATTATGCAGGCAGTACCTCAAACCAGTTACATTATGTTTCTGATAGTTCGCACACTGGCAGCGTTACCATCAGCAATATAGATACCGTTAATAATTTGGTGTCGGGCACGTTTAGTTATGCGGTGGTTGAAGCACCTGGCAATAACTACACTCCCACTACGCACAACATTACATCAGGCTCGTTTACAGGATTGTTTCTGCGCCGCTAACAGCGGTTATGTATGTATATATAATAGCGGCCCGGTAAACATTACCGGGCCTTTTGTTTTTTCACCTTTAGGGAAGCATAGAAATACTCTATGCCTTTAAGGATAATATAGAAACCGTCTATGTCTTGATAGAAAACTTTCATGACGTAAATCAGCATTAAAATTGGGGTTGCCAGTCCGAATTACTATAGCTTAGCCGCACAAAATAAAATAGTAAAACATGGAAAATAATACCTCTCAAAACACAACAGCCCAAAACGAAAGTGCAGCTAAATGCCCTTTTCATGGAGGGGCAGTAAATCAAAGCGCAGGAAGTGGTAGCAGAAACCGCGACTGGTGGCCTAACCAGTTAAAATTAAATGTGCTGAGACAATACTCTTCGCTTTCCAATCCTATGGATGAATCGTTCAACTACGCGAAAGAGTTTAAAAGCCTGGACCTGGATGCAGTTAAAAAGGATATTCTTGATGTAATGACAAAATCCCAGGATTGGTGGCCTGCGGATTATGGGCACTATGGTCCCCTGTTTATACGTATGGCATGGCATAGCGCGGGTACTTACCGTATCTCCGACGGCCGTGGCGGCGCTGGTTCAGGTACACAACGTTTTGAGCCATTGAACAGTTGGCCGGATAACGCTAACCTGGATAAAGCAAGATTGCTGATCTGGCCTATTAAACAGAAGTACGGCAAAAAAATATCGTGGGCAGATTTGATGATACTAACCGGGAACGTAGCGCTTGAGTCCATGGGCTTTAAGACCTTTGGTTTTGCAGGTGGACGTGCCGATGTTTGGGAACCCGCTGAAGATATTTACTGGGGACTTGAAAAAGAATGGCTGGGTGATAATCGCTATTCCGGTGATCGTGAACTGGAAAGCCCACTGGCTGCTGTGCAAATGGGATTGATATATGTAAACCCGCAAGGGCCTAATGGAAAACCCGATCCATTGGCTTCGGCAAAAGATATACGCGAAACATTTGGCCGCATGGCTATGAATGATGAAGAAACCGTTGCGCTGATTGCGGGCGGACATACCTTTGGTAAAACGCACGGTGCCGCCGATGCCGGCAAATATGTGGGCAAGGAACCTACAGCTGCGGCGTTGGAAGACCAAGGACTTGGTTGGAAAAATACATTTGGTAAGGGCTTCGGTGGCGACACTATTACCAGCGGATTGGAAGGCGCCTGGACCACTACGCCAACTAAATGGAGCAATAACTTTTTCGAGAACCTATTTGGCTTTGAATGGGAATTGACCAAAAGCCCTGCCGGTGCATTTCAGTGGAAGCCTAAGGGTGGAGCAGGTGCGGGAACAGTGCCTGATGCACATGATGGTTCAAAGACACATG
>JAQBNQ010000171.1 GCA_028288545.1 Bacteroidota bacterium | reverse complement strand
TCACTTCTTCAATGGTATCGCGCGTGGTGCCGGGTATTTCGGAAACTATGGCGCGGTCTTCGTTAAGCAGGGCATTTAGCAGGGTTGATTTGCCGGCGTTGGGTTTGCCCGCAATAACGGTATTGACCCCGTTTTTAATTACGTTGCCTAGCTTAAAAGACTCGATTAGAGGTTGTAGCAGCGCTTGTATGTTATTGATAAGCGCGGTTAACTGGTCGCGATTGGCAAACTCTACGTCTTCTTCGCCGAAGTCTAATTCAAGTTCAATCAGCGAAGCAAAGTTTACGAGCTGGCTGCGCAGTTCTTTTAGCTGGCTGGAGAAACCTCCGCGCATTTGTTTAATGGCAACATCATGGGCTGCTGCGCTGTCGGAGGCAATCAGGTCGGCCACCGCTTCGGCTTGGGATAGGTCTATCCGGCCATTCATAAAAGCGCGTAGGGTAAACTCGCCCGGTTTAGCAGATCTTGCGCCTTGTTGGGTAAGCAATCGAATTATCTGGGTGGCCACAAAGGGCGAACCGTGGCAGCTTATTTCTATTACGTCTTCGGTAGTAAAACTTTTAGGTGCGCGGAACAGGCTAATCATTACTTCGTCGATGATGTTATCGCCTTCCATTATATGGCCGTAATGAATGGTGTGCGACTTTTGCTTTGTAAGGTCTTTACCTTTAAATACCGATGCGGCTATTGAAATGGCCTGGGGGCCTGATAGACGGATTACACCAATGGCTCCTATACCTTGTGGGGTGGCGAGAGCTACTATGGTGTCGGTGGTTAACATGGTTCTCCTTCTTTTGTCTTGAAACAAAAGAAGCAAAAATTCAAGGCTGCACAGCCATTTCCTAAAAAGAATTGCTAACGCAGGAAATACCTGCCTACCGGCCAGGCAGGAACGAACTCGACGCGTAGGTTGTTCTTCGGGTTAAGACCAAGCTTATTAGTCGCGATGGTTAGTTTGCCTTGGTCTCATACAGCGTTTCTATCTCTTGGCTACCCATAATTCTTTTCTTAACGGAAATTTCTGTGAGGCCGGGGAATAATACAACTATGTAATCAAAGAGGAGTGCAGTTGCCTTTTCAATTATCACATGATCACATTAACTATTCAGTTGATGTTGATAGTTGATATGATAAATCTCGTGCAGCCATGAAAGTACTTCGGGTACTACGGCGTCTACGTCTTCGTGCACAACTGCGTGGCTTTTGCCGGGGAAGAGGGAGAACTTTTTGTGGCAGGTCAGCTTGTCGAAAATGGCCTGGGTGTAACTTACGGGGAAGATTGAATCAGCCGTACCCTGTAAAACCATTACCGGTGTTGTTATTTGCGAAACGGGTCTCTCCATAGCAGTATTGGCCAGGGATTGAAGCGCCCTTAAAGAGATTGTCTTTAAAGTAAGCGGGTCCGAATCCATAAAGTTTTTGGCGTTGCCGAAATACTGAACGGGGATCTTTTCCAGGTCTATATAAGAGGTAACGGGTATTTGCGTGTTAGGTATAATGTTGCCAGCTTTAGCTATAAGCAGTTTCAGGTATTTGAACAACCTTGGGTGACGGGCTAATTGAAGGGTTTCCTCGGCGGTAAGGTCGGCGAAGTTTTGGCAGACTACGCTGTTGAGCCTGTTGTTTTCTTTTGCCGCA
The DNA here is from genome assembly GCA_028288545.1 of Bacteroidota bacterium. Classification (GTDB taxonomy): domain Bacteria; phylum Bacteroidota; class Bacteroidia; order Chitinophagales; family LD1; genus Bog-950. Next base: position 8,692 of record JAQBNQ010000171.1, on the reverse strand, counting down.
AGGTAAAAGGCAACTATGCCACCCTGGCTGCTTCCCATTACCGATACCTTACTATTAAAGCGGTTGATGGCGTATGTAATTACATTCTCGGCATCTTTAATGATCTCGTTAATGGTGTAGTCGCCACGCACTCCTTCGCTTTGTCCATGACCCCGGGGATCGAAACCAACAACGTTATAACCTGCCAATCCAAGCCTATATAGCAAGTCGCCGTAGCAAAGGGCATAAATGGCGGTGCCGGGAATAAAAACGATAGTTGGTGCATTTGGGTCGTGCTCGTAAACGTCTACGTGAATCTTCAGGCCGTCGGAAAGAACCCAATCGGTTTTAAAGTATTCGTGCACCCTTGGGTAATTGAGGGTATCGGCAATGTGATCGAAATATTCGTGCAGGGTCTTAAAGGTCTTGTCCTTACTTACGTACATGGGTTCTCATATTTTCATTAAAAAGGGAAGCTAAGTTAAGTAATCGCTAACTATTTCCTTTGCTGGAGTAAATGTTAAACTGAGATAGGCAGCCCTTGGCAATGTAATACTGGCCGGCTATGTACAGGATCATTATAAAGATGCCTGATATGCCAAATGGGTAAATGAATTTATTAATGGCAATGAGGGAGTCTGAAAACATGAACAGGAGGGCGCCGCCAAAGACAAGGGCAAAGCTTTTGTCGTTAACCCTTTTGTAACGGTTGGTTGCGCAAAGCACCATGGTAGCAATGGCTGCCGAATACACCAGCACAGGAATAAGAAATGGCTTTGTGGCATCGTTGCCGCCAATGGCAGGTACCAGTAAGGAAAGTAGAGCCAGCATATATATTACGAGCGGAATAAGCACTAAAGGCCTTCGCGAAAGAATACTCCGCTCTTTCTTATCGCTCACATCTAAAAAAGCTACGGCGTATAAAATATGGGTTAGCAGAAAGCCCCCCAGCCCCGCAAGGAAGTAGTGTGGGTTTTTAGGGATACCCATCAAATTCCCTTCGGTGCCTACAAACATCAGGGCCACATCTCCTACCCACGAGAATACAAAAGCCGCCACCACTAGCTTATGTACCTTGTTCCACGCGCCTTTTACCGACTTAACATAAAAGGCTATCAGCAATATCATCAACAGCGGCTTGGTAAAAAAGCGCAGGGTTTCATGCCCTGCGGCCTCCGAACCTATTTCCAGTACGGCAACTAAAAAGTATAAGTATTCAACAGGTAAAAGCATTTTCCGAATTTTAATTGAAGATAGAAATGAAAGTACAAAAGGCAAGAATGGGCACAAAGTTCCGCCAAAATAACCACATCGGACAAAACGTACTGTCATATTTGCTCCGGTTAAAAAATCAATAAAACATGACAAATATTTTTTTCAGACATAACAAAAATCATGTAAAACAGCCACTGGCTTAGGTTTTCTTTGCATTGATTTAATGAAAATTATGTATTTAGTTAATGAAACAACTTATTTTTGTGGCGCGGTAAAAGGGATTGGCACCATATCTGATTACACCTCCGTACATATTATTTAACCAAAAAAACCAAAACAAAATGGCAACAAACAACATTCAGGACACCCTGAAAAAGTACTTCTACTCAGGAGTAGGATTAGCTGCGCACAGTGCAGAAATCGTTCAGAAATCAGTTAACGAACTGGTAAAAAAAGGCAAAGTAAGCGAAGCTGACGGAAAGAAGATCGTAGGCGAAGCAGTAAAGAAAGTAGAAGCCCGCAGACCAGAAATTGAAGCTAAATACAACGAAGCTGTACACAAGTTTGTAAAACTTACTTCTTCTGAAGTGTCTAAACTTCAAAAGAGGATTGAAAAACTTGAAGGCCAGTTGACTATTAAAAAAGGTGCTTCTTCAGCTTCTAAAGCCGCTGCAAAGCCAGTAGCAAAAAAAAAGTCCGCTAAGAAAAAAGTAAAAAAGGCTTCTAAACCTGCCGCAAGTGCCGCAGCAGCTGCAGACACTACACCAACGGCTTAATCAGGTTTAAGAATATTAAGCATAGTCGAAGGAAAAATAAATGCCGTCCAATTATGGATGGCATTTTTTATTATTTTCAAGCCTAAAGTATTTTTATTTTTAAAATAGCAATTGATTTAGGAGTCCAAATGTGGATTAATCGGTATTGAAATGGTATTACTTTTTATTTTTAAGTCCTAATGATCTTCAACCAAACTTTTCGCAACATTAACCGCACCCGTGAGATACTGGGCATTTTCATCAAATATGGCTTTGAAGATGTTATTGCGAATTCTACCCTGCGCAACCTGGTAACAGAAGGAATGCGCCTGAAATGGCTTCGCGATGATAAGCCCGTTATGGAGTACACCCGTTGGGAAAGGGTGCGTATGGCCGCCGAAGAACTGGGCCCCACTTTTATTAAACTGGCACAGGTACTAAGCAACAGGCCCGATATAATTCCTGAAGCTTTAGTAAAGGAATTTGAAAAATTGCAGGATAGAGTCCCTCCATTTCCATTTGCAAAAGCGAAGGAAATTATTGAGCGCGGAACCGGAAAAAAGCTGGAAGAAGTTTTTGAGGAGTTCGATGAAGTACCTATGGCATCCGCTTCTATTGGCCAGGTGCACAAGGCAAAACTAAGGACCGGCGAAGAGGTAGTTGTAAAAGTTCAACGCCCGGATGTTGAAGAAACAATTGCCCTTGATTTAGGTATCATTAAAGAAGCTGTTAAACGAATTGACCGTTATTTAAAGAAACAAGGTGTACTGAATGGTGAGGAAGTAGTAAAGGTATTTGACCGTGCCATTACTAAGGAGTTGGATTACCTGAACGAGGCCCGCAACATCGACCGTTTTCGCACTACTTATCGTCACCGCACAGATTTTTACGTGCCCATGGCTTACCGGGAGTTTTCGAGTAAGAAGGTGCTTATTATGGAGTATGTAAGCGGTTGTAAAATAACGGATGTAAAGCAATTAAAGGAATGGGGGATAAGCCCTGCCCGTATCGTTGAAAAGGGCATGGATATTTACCTCTCACAGATATTTGAATACGGGTATTTTCACGGTGACCCTCACCCCGGCAATGTATTGGTGCGCCAGGATGGAACCATTTTGTTGCTCGACTTTGGAATGGTTGGGCAGTTGATGAAAAAAGATAAATATGCCTTTGCAGGTATTTTCATTGCTATGTCGCGGCATGATGCAAGGGATATGGCCACGCAGCTGCGCAAGTTGGCGGTGGAGGATAACATTACCGATATGCGCCAGTTCATTTACGATCTCAATGACCTGATAGAGGATTATGCGTATCTGGATGTAAGCGAAAGTTCTATACAGGATGTTATACAGCGTCTTCAAAAGGTAATGTACGATTATCACATTACCGTGCCCGGTGGAGTGTTCCTGATATTCCGTGCATTTGCTATACTGGAGGGCATTGGCAAGAAGCTTCACCCCAATTTCAAAACGTATGAATTCATTCGTCCTTACGGACAAAAGTTGCTTACCGATCAGCTAAAACCCGAAAATATTGCCCAGGAGGCGGCTCAAAGGTTCTCCAATATAACGGGGTTCTTAAACAGCTTCCCGGTTGAATTACGTGGTATTTTACAAAAAATATCGAAGGGAAAACTTCATACAGAGGTTGAATTACAGGGCTATGGATACGCACTTAAAAAGTGGGATAGCATCAGTACACGTCAGTCGCTGGTTAATATTATTTGCTCACTTATTATTGGCTCGTCTATCGCCCTATTGCCTACTACTTATCCCGAGGGGATGAAGTTTTATTATGGCATCAATAAATGGAGTTTTATCGGTTACTGTGCCGCCGGCGTATTTTTTACGATATGGGTTTATGCAATTGTGCGGCGTAAAGTATACAAGTAGATAATGCTGTTCCTATTCAGAACATAAAAAAAGGACGGCCTTTCAGCCATCCTTTTTATTGATGATAGTAGTATATCGCTATTTAACCACTACAAATTTATTTTGAGATACAGTCAGGTTATTAGCGTCGCTGATACGGTAGATGTAAGTACCATTGCTAAGTTTAGAAATATCAACTGACGAACTGGGATTTTCTAAAATCGTCTTACTTACTAATCTGCCGGTTAAGTCAAATGCTTCAAACGCCGAGCCCTTCACGTTATCGCTAACCGAAATGTTTAATTCAGTTGATGCAGGATTAGGATATACATTTACCCGGGTTTCGTTCGCAATAGCTGCAATTTCAGTAGCAGTATGAACATAACCAAATCTCACACCGTCAATATGAAGAGTAGAGCCCTTTGTACCTATACCATAGCTTGAAAGAAACTGCAGAATAAGCGTATCAGGTATAACTGCACTTTGATAATATGAAGTAACTACAGCATATGCGCTGATCCACTGGCTGGTTGTATCTAATGGTATACCTACACCCAATACAACCGTTGAGAAGTTTTTGGACAACAGGATTGAAAGAGCACCGGTATCAGTACCTGGCGAAGTATATTTATAATCAAAAAAAATAGTGTCCGGTCTAAAGGCAAAAGGAACGCCAGAATACTGTGGACCTGTATTTGGAGAGTAGGTTCCTGTTCCTGAAGAAACGATATCGCTAACTACACCGGCTGAAGGTGCAAAGCTTAAAGAATCAGATTTTAGTTCAAGCGAAGAAGTTCCTTCAACAAAGTCAACGTTATCCTGAAAAGTAAAGCCAAGTGCCGATCCAAAAAGCGCATCATTGGTCATATATCCGGTTGGAGTGTACGAGTTATCCCAGGTATTGAAACCAGCATTTGGTGGTTGCTGAGCCTGGGCGTAGAAGAAACCAACAGTTAAAAGTGCTACGAGAGTAAATTTTGTTTTCATTCTGTATTCTTGATTTTATGTTATGAAATTTTTACTGTACAAATGTATTAATTCAAACCAATTTAACTTACTACCGCTGAGTTCCTTCTTTATTTTAGTAAAAAAGATGACAGAACTATGACAAACCGTTTGTCGTCTTTTTATAACTCCTTAAACGAATTTAAAATGCGGTTAATATCTTCTTTAAACTTAAGTTTTCGGTCCGCCCCACGGGTCCAGACGCTCAGGTGATAATAATTGTTCTTGCCTTCTAATACAACCTCGCTGAAATAGATATCCTCTGTACCCATTTTGCCAAAAACCTCGGCCCTTGCGCCTTTTATGCCGCCTATTTCAACGTCCGTAGAATCACTTACAATGGGGTTAATCATGGCCTGGCGCAACACTTTAATATTGCCAGTCATAACATCGCCTAACCCTGCTTTAACAGAATCCTTTTTATCAGCATTGGCTATAGCATAAAAATTGCGGTACCTGTTGGCATATTGAAAATCGGCTCCTGGCTTAAGGCCTGGTTCTTCTTTTAACCACGATGGAACGGATAAGGAAAATCTGTTGCCCGCATTTATAACCCTGTATTGCGTAGGGTATTTGCAGGATGAGAAGCTGAAAGCTAATATTAGAAAGCAGGATAAAACAGACAATTTCATTACACTTTATTTTTCACGGCGAAAGTATAAGGAATACTCTTATAGCGAAACATAGTCCGCTTAATTATTTTTGCGCCAATAGCTGCCTGCGTAAGGTCCTGGCCCTTAAATCAGGGCCATCATGACTCCAGCCCGGAGGATAAAAAATGTACTTCAGTTTGTCTTTAAATGTTGGTGCCCGCTTTACATCTTTCCAAAGGTCAACAAATTCGTGAGAGGCGATTTTGAAAAGATTATAGGTGTTGATGTTTTTGGTAATGCCATAAACAGGCTTTTGTGAATCGTCTTCCAAAGCAAAGGTGCCCAGCATTCTATCCCAGATAATAAGAATACCAGCATGGTTTTGGTCAAGATATTGAACGTTGGATGCATGGTGCACCCGGTGGTGCGACGGAGTATTAAAAATAAACTCGAACCAACGAGGAAATCTCCGGATAAGTTCAGTGTGTACCCAATACTGATAAACAAGCGAAATACTCATCATCATCAGCATCATTAATGGCGGAAAACCGATTAACGGCAGCCAGAACCACCAGAAATATTTATAAAGTTGCTCCGCCCAACTCTGGCGCAGCGCCGTTGCAAGATTAAGCGTAGTGGATGAATGATGGTTTACGTGTGCCGCCCATAATATTCTTATTTCATGGCTTAATCGGTGATGCCAGTAAAAAGTAAAATCATCGGCAAAAACTATCAATACCCAACTCCACCAATACCATCCTATTTCAAATAGCCGAAACTGGTAAAGGAAAGTATAACCTGCGTAAGCCAATCCCTTCATCAAAACATTTATTACAAGCGATCCCAGGCCCATACCTATAGATGAAAGCGCTTCCTTCTTTTCGTAAAGATCCAATTGCTCTTTCCAATTGAAATAAAGTTCAATGGCAATAAGGAGCAAAAAGAAAGGAATGGCATAAACTACCGGGTCAGTTTCAACTGGCACTAGCTTGAACATAGCTATCTGTTTTTATTTTAAACTCCTGTGTGTATCTGGTAAACCACACCAGCGAAATTAAGGCAATTATAGCGGTTGTAATGCTAAAAAGATAGAAATACGGGCTGTCTTTAAACAAGGCCACCACTATTACAGCAAGGCCTAGTATCCTGAAATATTCGCAATACAATACCCAACTTCTTTTCTCAAAAATACCACCAATATTAAGCAGCGAAAAAAATATCAACGCTACCACAGATAACTTTAGGGCCAGGTTTTCGCTAAAGGGACTTTTCCCCTCCAAAATCAAAAAAGCGGTGGCTCCAAACAATACAATTACAAACTGAAAAAGTACATAATGATTCAGCCCCGCCGGAATTTCGGTAACGTACTTGTTGAAAGTTTTAGGCGTTACCGGTTTCAGTTCCTGTATTCCTCCCAATTCTGTTGGTTTCCATCCCGGCATCTTAAATATCATCAGTAAAACATTTTTCAATTGCTGTGTTCTGAAAATATCTTTGGTCAGATCCCACCAGTATTCAAAATTCAGCCAAACCGGGTTCCAGCTTTTCGATTGTTTGGTTATACCATAAACCACTTCCTCAACCTCCGGTTCAAAAGTGCCAAACATGCGGTCCCAGATGATTAATGTGCCGGCGTGATTTTTATCGATGTACTGAGGGTTTACGCCGTGATGAACCCGGTGGTGCGATGGAGTATTAAAGATATACTCAAAGGGTGCCGGCATTTTATTAATAAGCCGGGTATGTATCCAAAACTGGTATAAGGTAATTATCTGCGAGGTAAGAAAAAACATTACCGGCGGAAAACCAAACAGCGCCAGTGGCAGGTAAAACACAAATGAAAACGCCCCCTGGTACCATGCCTGGCGCAATGCCACAGTAAGGTTATATTCTTCGCTTTGATGATGCACAGCGTGGCTGCCCCACATAATACTTATCTCATGAGCAAGACGGTGAAACCAGTAATAGAAAAAGTCAGCGCCTAAAAACAAAAGCAGCCAAACCCACCATGCGTTTGGAATGGCGCCTTTTAAATTTAACAGCGACATATTATATAACCTGATGTACACCAGCACGGTAAGCGTTTTCAAAAAAACGCCCATTACGGTTGAGCCGATGCCGCAGCTAAGATTGGTTACAGCATCATTAAAACGATAGTAACTCAGCTTTTTCATGTTTGCCACAAGCAACTCAACGCCTATTAGCAAAAAGAAAACAGGAATGGCATAAATGATCAGGTTCATGAGGGTTGAATAATTGCTGTACAAAGGTAATTAAAAGCAGGTTAAATGAGGCCTGGCATTACCTTGCGCTTCATTTGGCTCCTATACCAATATCACTTAAAGCAATCTTAGCTCAGGTTTTATAGTTTCACCAGCTTCTTCGCAAAAATACCGTCGGTGGAGGTAATCCTTAAAAGGTAAACTCCTTTAGCGACATCCAGGTTAATTTCAGAGTGGCCTGCCTTGATCTGGGATTTAAAGACTATTCTTCCCGCTGCATCAAAAACCTCGGCTAGGCTCCCTAAAAGATTGTCGTTAACATTCAATTGCCAGCTGCCTGATAGTAATGGATTAGGGAATACGCTGAATTTATCGCTGGTTATATCGTCAACACCAAGTAGCAACTGCACCGGGCTTGATAAGGCTCCGCAATTATTTGAATCGGTTATTCTTACCTGGTAATTACCGGGCACTGTGGCTATATAAACATTGGAAGTAGCATTAGGAATTGCCACGCCGTTCAAATACCATTGGAAAGTGTTGCCGTTGTAAACCCGCATAGTATCCCCATTTACTGTAATGGATACAGGGGGTACAGGATAAAAGTTGACAGGAATATGGTTTGATTCCGCAGTGCAACCGCTGTTATCTGTAACAGTTACATAATAGTTGCCCGCTGCAGTAGTATTGATACAGATAGTTGTATCGCCGTTGTTCCAATGATAACTGGTAAAGCCGCTGGTAGCACATAAAGTAGCAGTATCGGGCGCACAAATGGTATTAGTTGGGCCAGTAATCGCAACCGAGGTAGCGCCAAGACCACTAATCGTAATTATGTTAACCGAACTGCACCCCAGCGCATCCGTTATAGTAACCCTATACGCTCCTCCGGCAACATTCGTAATAGAATTTATACTGTCTCCGGTATTCCAAAGATACCTGTATGGGCCAGTGCCGGATAACACCTGTACCGATGCCGAACCTGTGCTGGTGCCGCAACCTGCATCAACATGGGTGGCCGAAATATGCAGGCTGTCAAAACCGATAGTGGT
>JAQBNQ010000158.1 GCA_028288545.1 Bacteroidota bacterium | reverse complement strand
ACCGGCGCATAACCGACGCGGGGGCATTCACGGCTCTGCAACTGGCACAGCGTGAGGGCGACCGAAACTACGATGAAGTATTCGGGCAGCTGCAAAAAGGGAAAGGTATTCCATCATTAGCGAGGTTTGGAATGGATGTAACCGTAATGAATGAAAAGAAAACCCTGAAACTTGACTATTGTAACGTTATGCCCAACCATATGGCCCTTGCCCGACGCTTTGCAATAGGCGACAATTTTTACTGCGATTCAGATCACAGTGCCGATGGCCACAGATGGTTGGCCTGTACCTATCCTAACGAATGGGTGGAAACAAGTGTTTCGGCCGCTTATGGCGATAATAGGAATTGGAATCCCCTTTCGCAAAGCCCGGGAGGTAATGCGATGGTAGGGTCAAATGCTTCTGTTTATCCGGAAGATTACAACGAGGCCGGCACTGTGTGGGATCACTTTGACCGCAATAAAGTTTCATTTTTCAACTTCGGCTTTGGTGTGGAAATGGCACCTGGGTTCGAGGAAAAGGAATTTAAGTACAGCGGAACAAGATCCATGATAAATTATCCTATTTCGGCTCCCTTGTTTCACAACACCTCAAAACTATATGCCACTTTTAATATGGCCATACCTGATCAGTTTAGAACGGATATGTTTATTAAGGAGTTTAGCGATCGCTGGATCGGTGATGGGAAAACTATGCCGTCTGCGCTTACCATTACCTTGCCCAACGATCACGGGGCGGGGGAAAGACCAAAGGATGGCTATCCGTTTGAGTTGAGTTATATGGCTGACAATGATCTTGCGCTTGGCCGGATAGTGGAGTTTTTAAGCCATACGCCCTATTGGAAAAACATGATGATAGTTGTTACCGAGGACGATTCACAGGGTGGAGTTGATCATATTGACGCTCACCGCAGCGTTTGCATGGTAATATCTCCTTACGCTAAAAAAGATTATGTAGGTCACGTTCACTATAGCTTTGGCAGCATATTTAAAACCTTTTGGAACGTACTTGGGGTGCCCTATATAAATCAATTTGACGCCGGTGCCACTGATCTGAGCGATCTGTTTACCAATACTCCCGATTTTACGCCTTACAATGGTTTGGAATCCGATAAAAGGGTGTTTGATCCACAAAAGGCACTAACACCATTTGATGTTAATTTTAATTGGAAGGCACTTAGACAATCTAAGTTGGATGATCCTGAAGAGATGGAACGCAATAGTCATAAGCTTGACCTTAAAAAAGAACAGGAAAGGAAAAACGCCGAAAGGTAGCGCTACATATAAGCCCGGTCGGGGATAAATGAAAAGTTTAACGTTTTAATAATATTGTGTATTTTGTCTGGAAATTAATCAAGTTCTGTTGAAGAACGATTCTAAATCCAACTTAAAAAATACACGAAACGTTATGGCAAAATTTTTATCCAGGTTAGCATTTTTAATTTTGTTCCTTTCTTCATCATTCGCTGGCAACACACAATCCGTTTATACTTTTTCGGGCAATGGAGGTAACCCCGCCACCGATATGCCTATTTGCAAAAGTGTGGCTAAATGGAGTTCCAGCGCAATGCTTTATCCCGCTTCAGGATTTAATGGCGGTAACGGGTTTGGAACAATTACAAAAATCGGGTACGATTGTAACGGTTCATTTTTTTCAGGGGCTTCCATTCCAATCAAGATTTATATTATGACAGTGGGTACTACTACTACTTTAAGTGGGTCGACATGGAACACTGCTATTTCGGGCGCGACACTTGTTTATTCGGGTAGTTTTTTTCTTGGTACCGCAGGAGGATGGTGCGATATCACTTTAACGACTCCATTTACATGGTCATCCGGCAATTTAGAGGTGTTAGTAGAAAATGATTGGACAAATAGCACCACTACGGTTGGCGATCCGAATTGGAATTACAATTCTTCGGCCAATACCGATGTAAACTGGACAAGCAACACTTCCGCTGCGGCTCTTGGAACGTCATCGGCTTGTTGTGCCACTCCTGACCAATATCGCGCCGATATCCGTTTAACGGTTACAACCGTTACATGTACTGCGCCCACCACAGTTGCATTAAGTGGTTTTTCTACCCCTATTTGCTCAGGAACATCGCCCGGTACTTTTACTGCAACACCCACCGGCGGATCGCCGTCAACATATACCTATTTATGGTATCAGGATGGCGCAAGTACCGGGGTTACAACTGCTACTTTTACACCCGGAAACCTTTCAACTAACAGTACTTTTTACTGCGCTGTATCAACGGGAACAGGTTGTACCACCAATAGCCCTGATCAAATCATTACGGTTGACCATGCTCCGGCATTACCTGGCAATATTATAGGGCCGGCAGGAGTTTGTGACCCAAGTACCAATATATTCTCCGTTGCTCCTGTTAGCGGAGCTACATCCTACACCTGGACTTTACCGGGTGGATGGAGTGGAACTTCATTAACGGACAGTATATCTGCAACGGAAGGTTCTGGTGGTGGAAATATTACCGTAACTGCAAATAACGGATGTGGTAATTCTCAACCTCAAACTTTGGCGGTTTCGGTTATTCAGCCACCTGCTACTCCGGGCACTATAAGTGGACCCGATAGTCTCTGTCCGGGTATGTCCAGAGAGTATTCGGTAGTGGCTGTTGGAGGCGCTACTAATTATACATGGACACTTCCGGGAACATGGTCCGGTACTTCAACGGTTGACAGTATTTTGGGGACTGCCGGTTTAAATGGTGGTACAATTACCGTTACTGCCAGTAATAATTGTGGTGTTTCTCAGCCGGCATCATTGGTTGTAAATATTCCGTCTGCCCCCTCAACCCCAACAGCCATTATGGGTCCTGATAGCGCTTGTGCAGGTACTTCAAATCTATATTTGGTTTCACCGGTAAGTGGGGCAAGTTCTTATACATGGACCCTGCCGGGTACGTGGACTGGAAGTTCTTCCAGCGATAGTATCACAGCTTTGGTTTCAACCAGTGGCGACGTTATGGTAACGACCAATGGAACGTGTGGAAGCAGTGTGGCCCAAAGTTTATCGGTAGTAATAAATCCAGCGCCAAACGTTACGTTTAACTTCACACAAAACCCTATTTGCAATACAGCAACTATTACACTTACAGGTGGATCTCCTGCCGGAGGGACTTATTCTGGCCAGGGCGTAAGCGGTAATACTTTCGATGCATCGACGGTGGCACTTGGTAATTATGAGATCACGTATTCGTATACCAGTGTAGCCGGATGTACCGGAGTTGACAGCGCCGTTGCCGATGTTACAGTTTGTACTGGAATTTCAAATATCAGTAGCTCTTATATGGCGCTGTATCCGAATCCGTTTGGAAATGAATTGGTGGTTGCGATTAATGGAAGCGTTGTAGGAGGACAACTTGTGTTGACTGATGCCGTGGGAAGAGAAGTGGCACGTGCTTACTGTGATAATAACTCAAGCATAGTTAAAATTAACACCGCTAGTATGACAAACGGGGCTTATCTTTTACAATTAATTGCTGATGGTAAAACTATCAGCACACACAAGGTTTTTAGGATGGAGTAGTGCTTTCTATCCAATAAACGTATTGCTTTTACCCTCCCAACTGATATTTTTCTGTTTAATAGAGTTTTTTGGCCTGGATGAGTGTAATGATATTTGTCATACAACTCCGGCCTTTATTTTTTTCGAAAAAATGAAACTCAACCTTGTTTAATGCGTATTACCTTGAAGACGCATTTTTGGCATTTGCCATTTTGGTGAAAACAGAAGTTTTTTTGAATTGGGGTAATACTTAAATATTGGAAATGAGAAAGCTTTTACTGGCTCTCTGGCTATTACTTATTCTTAGTGGAATTTGTTCTTTGTTTTGGTACAACGAATGGAGATATACTTTGCCTACTCCGGTACCACAAAATTATGTAGGGGTTAAAATTGGCGATCCTATTTTGCTAAGTAACAAAATTCAATCTGAAGGGGACAAGCCTTTATTCATTCACTTTTTTAATCCTGATTGTCCCTGTTCACGATTTAATGTGCCTCATTTCAAGTCACTCGTAAAAAAATACGGTGATAAAATCAGTTTTGCGGTGGTTGTCATCAATAAGGATAAAATCTATGCGCCATCGGAAATCAAAGATAAATATGATTTAGATGTTCCGGTGATATGCGATACAACCATTGCCAGTGCTTGCGGCGTTTACTCAACCCCACAAGCCGTAATAATTGATAACGAACATCATTTATATTATCGGGGGAATTACAATAAGAGCAGATACTGTACAGATACAAAAAGCGAATATGCTCAAATGGCAATTGATTCCTTATTAAGTAAAAACAGTAAACCTGCTTTCAATAAATATGCGCTTACGCCGTATGGATGCCAGGTTGGTTATTGTAAAAAATAAAAATTATGGAACTAATAACAATGCCGAATTCCAGACGCTCACTTCAGTTAAGTGAATTTCTGCAGGAAACTAAGGTCAAGTCTGACAGGACGATGAATTACTTTCTTGTAGTTTTCTTCGTTGCTGGTTTACTACTTGCCTTTTTTTACGACACATGGAATGTCGCTATCGGTGTTGGAGGACTTTCGCTTTTGGCCTATTATTCCGCAAGATATGTTTTACCCGAATCGAATTTGTACCAATATGTTTTGAGCGCGATACTCGGTGTTTTTATGGCTCAATACATTTACCAAATGCATGGTTTGTTCGAAATGCATTTTATCGCATTTATCGGCAGTGCAATACTCATCACTTATCAAAACTGGAAGTTGCAAATTCCCTTAACCTTAGTTGTTGTGCTGCACCATGCCTTATTCGGCTATATGCAATATGCCGGTGTTGAAAAAATATTTTTTACGCAGCTCGACTACATGAGTTTGCAGACCTTTATTATACATGTAATACTGGCAGCCGGTATATTTTTTATATGTGGCTTATGGGCATACAATTTCAAAAAATATAACGAATTGCACATTGAACAGAGTTTTGAGATAGGTAAACTTGAGGAAGAAAAAGTGAGCCAGGAAGCCTTAAAGGCGCTGAATGAAACACTTGAGCAGAAAGTTCAGGAGCGTACCAGCGAACTTGAAACGGTAAATAAGGAACTTGAAGGTTTCAATTATTCCGTGT
>JAQBNQ010000150.1 GCA_028288545.1 Bacteroidota bacterium | reverse complement strand
AGATTGTATTTTCGTTCTTACTTTGCACAACCAAACCCCCAGCAAAAGTCAATCCCATAACGTTGTGAATTGGTTTCAGATTGTATTTTCGTTCTTACTTTGCACAACTGATTGCTTCCACTCCCCTTCCCCCCATACGTTGTGAATTGGTTTCAGATTGTATTTTCGTTCTTACTTTGCACAACCGAACATTTTAAAACAAGATCAGGCCTGGTGTTGTGAATTGGTTTCAGATTGTATTTTCGTTCTTACTTTGCACAACATACCGTGCCTAAGAACGAGCACTACCAAAGGTTTAGGCCTAAAAATAGGATTGAAAAATTGTGCAAAGTTAAATCCCATTCCACTTGCGGGATGGGATTTTTTTATTCCTGAGAATCATTTTTTAGCGAGCCAAGCGTATAGAATTTAGAACATTTCGAGCTGTTGAGGGATTGGGCCATGGGGTTTTGGTTTTGTTCCCTTAAATATTTCCATCATGCCAAACTGTTTGTCGGTTATGGCCATAATTCCCACTTCTCCTTTTTCGGGCAGGGCTTTTTTAATGTGTTTCAGATGTACTTCCATGTTTTCGCGACTGGCACAATGCCGCACGTAGATGCTAAACTGGAACATGGTAAAGCCATCTTCGAGCATCGTATCGCGGAATTTGGTATAGTTCTTCTTGTCCTGCTTGGTTTCGGTTGGCAGGTCAAAAAATACGAGTAACCACATAATCCTATATTGATTTAAATGCACTCACCCCACGCCCGGCCCCCTTCCGTCCCCCCAAAGGGGGAGACTTAATACAGTCCATTGCGGACTCCCACGTTTATTACAATTCCGGGTAAATTATTTTTTTGGCATCTCCTTCAAAACATTTCATTAGGCTGGCGGTGGTGCGTTGCAGGCCTACCATTAGAGGACTGCTTTCATTTTCAATCATTATATTCACGGCCGGCAATTCTAGTAGTTTGGCTTTTAGTTCTTTACTTAATTCGGTATAGGGCAAACCACGGGCTATAATTTGAAGTACAATCTGATCTACATAAGGCCGGTAGGGTTCCATAATATCATCGGCCAGGCAGTAGGCGTTGTATTTATTGCGGTGAAAGATGCCGAAGGTTGGTAACATGCCGCTGCCCACTAAGCCGCGGGCTACGATTGCCCGCAGGATTGAGTAACCATAATTGAGCAAGTTATTGGGCGGCCGGCCATCGCGGCTGCGGCGGAAGTTTAATTCTTTATCAAAAATATTTTGCCAGTAAATGGCGGCTCCGCGGGCTTCGTGATTATCAGTATCGCCGCTTTTAACTTCTTTGGTAAAACTAACCAGCCATTCGGCGGCATCATCTTTACCCTGCTGTTGTAATACCCTGCTTTGGTTTTTTAATTTGGCAATTACCGTTTGAGCCCATAACTGTTTTTTTAATGGCTCGCTGGCTTCTATCTGAGCTTTAAATTTTTCTGTTTGCGTGGTGTTTACACTTAGTGGCAGCATTAAGCCAGTAGGGTGATGAGTATTGTTACAGGTTATCAGGGCAGCGTTATTATCCAGCAAATTTGCAATTAGCGAGTGGCTAATGGTTATTTGTTCGTGGTCTAATACTACCACGCCGATATCCTCTATTGGTATGGATATTACCTTATCCTCTTCATCGGTTTCGTTTTTGCGCCCGTAGCTTATACACAGCTGAGCCTTGCGCATGTATAAATGTGCGGGGTTGCCGAAGTATAGGGTGCGTTTTATCATTCACCTATTTTAGTAATAACTCCTAAATGGTTTATACGAACTTTAATGCCCGTCATTGTAGAAGCAGCTGCTTGTATGCAGCGAGCCGCCTTTTTATCTTCTGTACTTTCTCTAGGTTGCGTTTCTAAATGATGATTGAACCAATAAGCTCCAGAAGTTAGTTTGCGCGTTCTAAAAAGATTTTTGCTGATTAATATGTAGTTCTTTTCGGAAATCGCTTCTTTAATTTCATCACGTGTCATATTAAATACAAACATTTCGTTTTGCTGAATACTCATTATGAATTGCGAACCGTCTGACGGCTGAATATCAATAACCGGTAATCCTTGTTTCCGCCGCTCAACCGCGTCCCAAAATGTGACTACCTTTTCAATTCGCTTACCTTTTTCGCTTGTATAAATTGCGATATGGTGATTATTGCCTGGCTTTACAAATCCAATGGCTTCACCTGTTTCGTTGAAGTTCATTGGTTGAATAGCGCTTAAATTTGTTAGCATCCGAATGGATTTAACCGGTATTTTTTTCACTTCATTAAAATAAACGGGATTATTATCTAAATCCTTAAACGCTCGTTTGGGATCATTACCGCACGCAGCCAATCGTTTTTCAAGTACACGCCGAAGGCCGTCATCAACTATGTAGGGGAGATCTTTCAATTTGAAGTCGATACCAAGTTTATACTTTACTACATATTCGTCCTTACCTTTTGCCTTAATGCGCCCGTAAACTGTTTCTTCACTTAATGCCCCCCGGGGAGTAAGTGTAAGTTGCCCGTTAGCCTTGTTTTTGCTTTGGCTTACTACTTTTTTACCAGGTTTAATGGATATAAGGATTTTTGAAAGCCACTCCTGAACATCTTTAGTTGGGAAAGTTTTTATTTTTTGGGTGTAAGTTTTTAGTCCCTCATCATTGACGTTATCGGTGTTTACTAACTGATTTAAATCATTCATCCGCTTTATTACCGAGCGGTTTGTGCAAGCAATGGTAAGTGCATCCATAGCGTGATGACGGTTGTCATCGCGTTTATTCCATCCATCAATAACCTTGTATCGGCGACCATTGACATCCGTTTCATGCCGTTTGGTTGTTTCAGGATATTTATCCCAGTTTAGGTTAATTAAAACATCCTCCCAACCCCAATTGCGGCGTAAAAATGCGGTTACACTACCATTAGTACAAATAATGCCGTGTTCCTTGTGCTTCAATAAGGGGGCCAGGATTTCTTTGGCTTTCCTTACTATATACCGGGTTTCATTTAGTTGGCGGTTAATAAATTCTTTAGGTATGTCTTCTGCGCTCATCAATAAACGGTCGCGCTTTGTGCGACCAATTTTATCCGTTTTGTATAGGTCTTCTACTTTTGCGATATAATTTTGAAAGTTTTCATCGCTTTGACTTTTCATATAATCAAAAGCTGTATTGTTCCCTTTATCTGCATTTTGTTTCCTGCTACAGAAAACTTTATTTGAAAATGAATCATCAAACAATCGTGCCTGGGGTACTATATGGTCTATATCATAGTCCCCGCTAAAAGCCTGAGTAAAACTGATTTGCTTTTCGGGGTTGTAAGGACCATAAGCGGACATATATTGAAATTCCTGCCACAGTTTATAGCGTTCAATATTCTTCCGGGTTCCCTTTTTACCCATTTCCTGCAACTTGTTTGCTATTTCTTTATGCTCTCGGTCGCGCTGGTTGTTGTTCATATAAGTGCGGTTGCGCTCTTCGCGGCTTTGTTTTAGTTCTCGTGCCAGTTCAATTCTTATTTCGTCCGGTTTGCCCATGGTTGGGTCAGCTATAATGGCGTTGATTACATTTATTAACTGGTTTAATATCTTCTCAACTACTGGTTGACGTAAACTATTTTTAGCAAGTGGTTCTAATTTATCAATTGTTCCTAAATCTGTTGCCTGTTGTTTTGTTTTAGAGTTGGAATGATTAATGCCGGCAAATGCCATTGCATCTGAATACTGTTCTCCATTCATCAAATCAGGCAATATTTTGCGGATAGCACGTGCGCTTTTATTACCAAAGCCACCTTTTGTAAAATCCAGTTTTATTAACTCTTTGGCTGTTTCTTCATCGAACCCTAAATCCATCAGTTTCTTTAAAAGTGGCTCTTTCTCTTTAACTGAATAAAGCAAATGCCAGAGTTTGTATAATGGCTGGTATTCGAAATCGGGTGAAATTTC
>JAQBNQ010000145.1 GCA_028288545.1 Bacteroidota bacterium | reverse complement strand
ATATAAATAGTACTTACCATTATCGCCTTTTATTCTTCTCTTATCAGGAGGCAATAAAGTGATCTGTTTGTTTACATCATCATAGCTTGAAACTACGCCCAGGTTACCGCTCCGGTATTCAAAATAGAACCAATCTTTAGTACCAGTTTGCAGGTAAATAGTAAATACATCAATACCACCTTTATACTGTATCTCAATATAACCATCTACTTTTTTGTTGATGACTTTTTTGCCTATCATAACAACACCGATCTTTCCTGTTGAGCGCAGGGAAACATCATCGGGATCGAAAACAAAATTTACATCATTAAAAACGAAATTATGATCGAGGTCCTTTGGACGTTTATTGAACGTTGGCATCTTGTCAAAATCGCCCAGCATTTTCTTGTCATCTTTAATATCGCTTAATTCATAAATAACCTTCTTCTGCTTTTCGTTCTCGTAGTTGATATCCGGTTGGTCGGCATTGTCTGCCCCCATGTGAAACTCAACCCGCTCTTGCACCTTGTCGCCCATATTGGCATCAATACCTAAAGTAAGGTTCAGTTTATACCTGCCTGAGTCCAGCTTAACATCAGCAGTACCGGCAGCAACGGCACGAATAATACCAAAGTTGGTACCCAATTCAAACTTACCATCCGCTTTTATGGTTCCCTTTTTATCATCATAGCGGATTACATTTCCGCTAAGGGTATTTTCACGAATCTTCTTTTCATCTCCAAAAACATACTCACCTGTTGGCAGTTGCGAAACGATACCGGTTGTATGGAAGATAGTTACATCCTTATTGTCGTGTTTTGGTGATAACAAGGTAGTGTACATAACCGCCGCATCAGGCACCGGACTAATTTGAATACCGGCGCTAAGGTGATTATTGGTGCTGCTCTTTGCAGTTTCATCAAATTTAAGACCCAGCAACTTCGGATCTACATCCTGGTGAATAAAGAAATCGGAAGTAACGGCTTTTGGATTTTTAAAATCAATTTTTGCGTAGCCCTTAAAGTTAATCAAAGGCTCAACTGAAATAATGCTGGCTTCGCCATTAAACTTCACATCAGGGTAAACTACAAAATTCTGTTTTTCCTCGATGTTGGTTTTGGCAGTAAGCAGGTAAACATCATGTTTGCCTTTACGTTCGCCATCCGTTTCTTTCTTAGTGCCTATATCACCAAAATTGATCACTTCTTTCAGATCCTTTGTTTCGTAGGTATAATCTCCAATAGCCTTCAATTCGTTTTTGCTGTATATATCTACAACCGCATTATCAAACTTATGATACTTGTGTATCGTATCAGCATAAATTACGGAGTTACGCAGCTGGTGCATTTTAGCTTCTCCTTCAATCACCACAACGCCGCTATCCGGTACTACGCTGGCATCTGCTACCTTAATTTCAGGAACCTGCTCAATACGCAATACTGAACTTACCAGGTTATAGGTAGCCCGTTTACCCAAAAAGTTCAATCCCTTTTGGTCTGGCCGGGTTGAAGTGAAGTATTCTCCCGGACCTTGTGGCGGCGCTTTAAAGTCAAGTATTTTCTCATCCATAAACCATTTAAACTCGTTTATGGCAGTGGTATACTGATTATAAGAAAACTCGGTAGGAATATTTTTTTGATTGGATTTAAAATCACCGATACGGGTTTTAAAATCTACCTTGGCGCTTACGTTTGGCGTTTTAAAAGAAACCCTGTCGCCGGTAGTTTTAATATTCAAGGAAGCGGTATCTGCACTTAGATCCATCGTTTTAAAACTAAAGTCCTTCGAAGAAAGCGTCGCCTGGTCCCAATCCAAAATACCACTACCAAGCAAACCTTTATCAGTTAGCAACAGGTTTCCTTTAAAGGTTGTAAAGGTGTCGTTATACATGGCAAAGGGCTGCTTCTCGTCCTTCATGCTTATGTACATACTGTCGCTAACCGGTTTCCAGAAAATCATATCTGAGGTTCCGGTTACTGCAGGGGTCTTCACGCCTTCGAATGTTTTAGCAAGTAAAAAGGTATCTGTAGTTGCCCGCATCGAATCGGGATATAGTCTTGCATCATGCGTGGTAAAGTCAGCAGTGCTATGCGTTATTCTTCCATCCGCCTGCAATCCACTGTAGTTCAATTCGTACTTACCGTAGTATTTACCTTTGCCTTTATACAGATCAAAACCGCCGGGAGGAGTTTCTGATTTAAATCCTAAAGATTCATCATGCTGGATTTTTACACTATCCTTTACATCGGGGAAAATACCGCCGGAGACGAGCTTTCCTTTCCAGTTAATAATATCCGGATCGAAAGTCTGTAAGCTATCTATGCGGAATGGGTCAAGTTCAAAGAAGAAGGTCTTTCGGTTATAAGCGCCTTTTGCAATATTCGGATCATCGTAAAATATATGCGATTTCTCGCGGCTGTATAAGCGCGGAAACTGCGGCAACCTCGTTCTGCCGGACTTATTAATTGGGGCATCAATTTCCAGTAAGCCCTTAATATCTTCAACGCGCGATTTAAGCGGTATTAGTATCGGCTGCCCGTCTTTATCTACCTTGCCACTATCGGGTACATTAATACGAAGGGTATCTACTTTAGTAAGGTCGACAGTAAACGGTGCATATTGAAAAATGTGCTTCTCCCCTATCAGGTCCATTCTACCGGCGTAGATCAAACCATCAAATTCCATGTTGCGGTCCTTTTGCAAACTGATGCTGTTTTTGCGCGGGCGGAAATAAACATAAGCGGTATCGCTGATAGGCACTTCAAACACCCCTTTAAGGTCAATGTTGCTGTTCTTTAAATCTATATAGTCATTACCTGATTGCGGAGCAGACTTGATAGTGATGATATCGTAATCAATTTTCTTAGCCTTGGCTAATACGTAGTTGATGGTTTTATCGCGCACTGTTATGATCCCGGTCTCTTCATTATATAAAATGAAGCCATTGCCCACCAGGTCATACAATAACGACTTCACTTCTCCTTCCTTTAAATTCGGGTCAAGCGTTCTTGCAAAATCAACGGAGTTAATATCACGTGAACCGTATTTTTCATACATCTTTTTTAAAATCGAAAGCGGCTCGTAGGATGCAAAGCCCTGTGTTTTACGCAATAACTCCTTATTGAAATAATTGGTAGACTCATACACGCCCGGCTTTTTACCAACACCTGAAAGTATTTTAAGATTCAGTATGGATGAATCCAGATTCCAGAAAATTGCGTCGGTCTGAAATTCGTCGTTGTGATAGGAGTCGGTAAACTTAGCCTGGCTCATACCGGTTTCGCCACGCAGCAAACGCATTTCGCGCTTTGCTACTTTATACACAAGGTTTAGCTGAGGGTGATAAATAGAATCAGTACCGAAGTAAATTGAAACTTCTGCCCTTTCGGCACCTAACTCAACACCTTTTTTAATCGTTAGTGCGTGTGCCCTTGCAGAAAGAATTCTGGTCTTTCCATCCTTAGCATAAAAACTAAGCGTTGCCTTTTCGTCAGAGGCTCCTGAGCCTAACACGCGTGGACCATGCAAGCTGAATCCACCGGTGTATGAAACATTAGGGGCAATATCTTTAATGGTCATTCCGGCATCGTAGCTTTCAAAGCGCGGGTACGTCATATTCACCGAATCGGCGCTCGAAACCATTTTGTCGGTAAGCTTACCTTTTAAAGCCGTTTTAAAATAGTCGGTGTGATAAAAAGTAACGGTATCAACAGTATAATTGAAGTTTGATAAATTGATGTTGTAATTTTTAAAAGTGCAATACACTTTAGCGGGATCAAGATTCGCTCTTGCCCAATCAACTCTGCCGGACTTACCCTCCCAACGTGTTTCGAGCGGATAGTAATCGCCCGAGGTTTGTTTAATAGAAACGGTGTCGCCTTTTACGTATCCCAATAAGGTGGTGGTTGGAAAACTTACGCGAGGCTTATTATTATCGTAAGCAAACTTGTAATCGTTGGTTTCAACCTTCCAGGTTTTAGCAGCCGTTACGTTTAACGCATTCTGCTGAAAAAACACGCTACTAAACTCTACAAACTTTAAAAACTCGTTGTTGTCACCCTTCTTTTGGTTTTTGATAACGTTGTCCAACAGATCATTCCACTCCTGGAATTGTGCATCTGACTTTGTGCTTTTAGAAGCATTGATCACCGCATTTAAAAAGTTATAAAAATGCGGATACGGAGCCATTAAACGCCCCACCATAAGGTTGGAAGTGACAATGATCTGATCAAGCCAGGTTGAATTGATCTTATTATCCTTGGTCATTTTCTGAAACTCCTCAAAGGTCTTAACACTGCTTTCCAGTTTTCCGTTGGTCATGTACTGGTTCAGTTCCTTCATAAACTTATCGTGCTCGGTAGGAAAGGAAGTAACCAACTGCCCCTGAGAAAAAGCAACTGATAATAGACAAGTAACAATTAATGCAAACTTCTTCATTGAGGTGATTTAGTTTTTAAGATGTTGAAATGCGATGGCAAGCCATCCGTTGTTATTTAGTTTGTTCTTAACTACCAGCCCCGTTTTCGCCGCCGCTTCTATAATATCGTGCTCGTCACTAACTAATATTCCACTGGCTATTAACAGCCCCGTTTCGTTTAATAACAATTTCCACTTAGAGATATTCTGAAGGATAACATTGCGGTTGATGTTGGCTAAAATTATATCAAATTTCTGGTCAAACAAGTAAGATTCGTCCCCCCTTACTGCCCTAATGTGAACGCAGCCGTTGCGTTCAATATTTTCAACGCAATTATTATACGCCCATTCCTCGTTGTCAATAGCTGTAATATTTGAAGCTTTTAACTTTTCAGCCAGTATTGCAAGCACTCCTGTGCCGCTTCCAAAATCAAGTACCGATTTATTCGAAAAGTCCTCGCCCAACATTAATTCTATTACCGAAGCGGTAGTTGCATGATGCCCGGTGCCAAAGCTCATTTTAGGTTCTATAACGATCTCAAACTCAGTATTAAACTGCGGATGAAAGGGAGCCCGGATGGCCACTTTACCAGCTACAACAACAGGCTCAAAATTTTTCTCCCACTCCTCGTTCCAGTTGCGGTCTTTTATCAGCTGCGACGAAAAGCGAATATGCTGAAACTCATTATCCTTCAAAATTTGAGTAATAACCATATCCG
>JAQBNQ010000144.1 GCA_028288545.1 Bacteroidota bacterium | reverse complement strand
TGCCGCTGTTAAGATACCTGGCTATTCAAAGAGGAAAAGCATCCTTAGCCTCAAAGGCATTATACTCTTGTAAGGTTATTGGGAAAGATTTGCAACTAATAAAGCTTTGTGTACCCTGTGCTATCTTATTATTAAAGGTAGCCTCTGCCCGTTCTTTACTAATTGGAGAAAATGCCTTATAAACGCCGATGTATTTCGCATTAGTGGTAGGTCTCAGGCCATCACTAAAAACAATAAGCAACAGGTAGTGGCCTATTTCTTTGCTCCTTTCCTGATCTTTTTTCAGGCTAGCCTTAATAATTGTGCGAAATAAGGGCGATGCTTTTTCCAGTGAGCTCTTTTCTGATTTAGCCATGCCTGCGAAGCTAGCAAAAATTGAAATTGATGATTGGCGCACTCCCTAAAAAAGGAACCCCTTCACCAAATCGGCTAATTAATGTCCCTCTCTGGAGAGGGAAAGATGTTGCGGAATTTCAAAATTCCGCAACATCAGGGAGAGGAAGAGCATTGCGCCACCACGAGCCTTATGACCAAAAAAGAAAAACCCTCGCCAAATCGGCAAGGGTCCTTTTATTATATCCGAAATTCGAAATCTTAATTCCGAAATTCTATTTATTCTGCTGATTCAGTTTCTTCAACTTCGGCTGGTGCTTCAACTACTGCCTTTGCATTTTTGCTATCCACTTTAATAGTAACGTGGTTGCTTCTTTTGCGTAAGCGGTAAGCACGGCCCTGTGGTGCCGGTAAAAAACGCTTTAACATGGTACCTGCGTTTACCTGAATTTCCTTTACGATAAGCTCGTTGTCTTCCGGCTTTTGCTCGTTCTTTTGCTTCCAGTTATCGATGGCGCTTTTTAGCAATTTCTCCAACTTAACAGAAGGCTCCTGTTTGCTGAATTTCAGGATAGTTAAAGCCTGGTAAACGTCCTTACCGCGGATAAGATCGGCGATAAGACGCATTTTACGTGTACTTGTTGGGTTATTCTTTAAATGTGCTACTGCTTCCATGATTTCTTTCTTTGAATGTATTATCTGAATACTTTATTCTTAATTACTACTTAACCTTTTTTGATGAGTGACCTCTAAATACGCGGGTTGGTGAAAACTCGCCTAATTTATGGCCTACCATGTTTTCAGTTACATAAACCGGAATGAATTTGTTTCCGTTATGCACTGCAAAAGTATGGCCTACCATTTCAGGTACTACAACCGATGCGCGGCTCCATGTCTTTACAACGGTTTTTTTACCGCCGTCATTCATCTTGCTTACTTTCTTAGCCAGTTTGAACTGTACATAAGGGCCTTTTTTTATTGAACGTGCCATCTATTGGATTTTACTTTTTGTTTTTAATTATTTCTTATTACTTACTTCTTCTGGCAATGATAAACTTAGTAGAAGTATTTTTTGGCTTACGTGTTTTTAAGCCCTTAGCCTTAAGACCCTTACGAGAACGTGGGTGACCACCTGATGCACGGCCTTCACCTCCACCCATTGGGTGATCTACAGGGTTCATGGCAACTGCTCTTGTACGAGGGCGACGTCCTAACCAACGGTTACGGCCGGCCTTACCTAAGCTTTGCAGGTTATGATCGCCGTTAGATACGGTACCGATAGTAGCCAGGCACTGTAAAAGTATTTTTCTTGTTTCGCCTGAAGGCATCTTGATGATAGCATATCTGTCTTCGCGGGCAAGTAATTGCGCTGAAGCACCTGCGCTTCTTACAATGGTGCCGCCTTTACCAGGGTGCAATTCGATGTTATGGATAATAGCACCTAGTGGAACTTCAGATAAAGGAAGTGTGTTGCCAAGTTCAGGCGCTACTTTCTTTCCTGAAACGATGATTTGACCAACTTTCAATCCGTTAGGAGAAAGGATATATCTTTTTTCGCCATCCGGATAATGGATCAAAGCGATAAAGGCTGTTCTGATAGGATCGTACTCGATTGTTGCAACAGTTCCCGGCACTTCAAACTTATCGCGTTTAAAGTCGATGATACGGAAACGTTTTTTGTGACCTCCACCTACGTTACGAATGGTCATGTGACCAGCGCTGTTACGTCCGCCTTTGGATTTATGAGGAGCTAAGAGGCTCTTCTCCGGTACGTCGGTGGTAATTTCATCGAAGTTGAGGATCTCTGTGAACCTCAAACTCGGGGTGGTAGGACGGAATTTTCTAATGCCCATTTTATTCTTTTTTTAATCCCTTTTGTCTTATCAGTGGTCGGATATCCACTTTAGTTAAAGAATATTCTATGTTAGATTCTAGATTTTAGAATCAAGAACCAAGACTAATCATCAAGTCTTGCATCTTGATTCTTGGTTCTCGCCTCTATCTTTTATTATACTGAACCGTAAAAATCAATTGTTTCGCCGTCTTTTAAAGTAACGTGGGCTTTCTTAAAAGCAGCTTTAACGCCACTGCTAATTCCGCGCTTTGTTTGCCTTGTTTTCATTTTGCCAACGTTCACCTGGGTGTTTACGTTTTCAACCTTAACATTATAAGCAGCTTCAATGGCTTTCTTAATCTCAAGCTTGTTAGCTTCTCTTGCCACCTTAAAAGCATATTTGCGGTGTTTGTCGCTGCTCTTGGTGCTCTTTTCAGTTACTATCGGCTTTATCAGTACTACGTTTGCCATGGCTTTGCCTCCTCAGAATGATTAATTATTAGAGAAATTTGATTCGATACTCTTTACTGCAGCTTCAGTTAAGATCAACTTCTTGCAGTTCATGATATCATAAATGTTCAGGTTCTTAGCCTCAGTAACACCAATGCTTGGAATGTTACGTGCCGAAAGCAAAGTGTTTAAATCACCGCCATCAACAACATATAAACTCTTTACACCAGTCAGGTTAAGGCTTTTTAATACCGCTACAAAATCCTTTGTTTTAGGTGTAGCAATCTTAAAGTCTTCTATAATAATGATGTTGCTATCCTTAGCCTTATAAGTAAGAGCGCTCTTTTTAGCAATTTCCTTTACCTTCTTGTTGATCTTAATATCGTAGCTGTGTGGTTTAGGACCAAATGCACGTGCACCACCTTTAAGGCCTGAAGCTTTCATGCTACCTCTACGGGCACCACCGGTACCTTTTTGGCGGAAAGCCTTTTTGGTAGTACGGCTTACTTCATGCTTCTCTTTACTCTTGTGAGTACCCTGGCGTTGCGAAGCCAGGTAAGACTTTACCGTTAAGTAAACCGCGTGGTCATTTGGCTCAATACCAAACACTTCATCGTTAAGCTCAAGCTCTCTGCCTGTTTCCGCTCCGTCTTTATTAAAAACCTTTACCTTCATAATTCAAATTTTTATAGGCGATTAACACACCCTCCCCAAAAAGGGAACGCAAAAATATACTTTATCAACACAAATGCAAACTATCGCATCAAAAATTCTTCGGGCAGAAACTGCTAAGCCCGGGTTCCGGGCGGTACATATGCTTCAATTGGCTCCAACCCAAGGTTTAAATTTACACAAAATATTGATAATCACTAAATTAAAAAATCCCGCAAAGTTCGCCAACCTTGCAGGACTAAAGAAACTAAAGAAAGAATAGTCTCCTTGCCACGTTTCTTATTAGTAACGTGCAACACCTCTTTTGCTTTACTTAGCCAGCTTCAGATGCTTTTCCAAAGCTTTGTGCATTTCAACGGTGTCCTTAATTTCGTGAATCTCTTTCGGCACCTCAAGTTCGCGAAATGACTGGTTATCGCCGGCTACAATGTGTCCGTATTTTGGCTCCCCGGCTTTTGCTTCCTGTTCAACAAGGCGGGCAGTACCAATTACCCTTCCCTTGTCGTTGGTTATTACTTGCATTTTCATGTTTTTTACTTTTAAAGGTTAATTAATTTACTCTAAGAATATCCTCCGCCCTGAACGCTGAAATGCGCATCAAGCGGCCCATGATTAGTGATCCGGAAACCATACGAATAATGGCCATCGGTACCCAGGGTTTTGCTTTGGTCGCTAATGATCAACTGCGCATCGCGCGATGGATCAATAGGGTGTGCCGAAAAATATTGCGCCCCGTGGTCGCCATTCCCCGCCGACCAGCTCCAGC
Source organism: Bacteroidota bacterium (assembly GCA_028288545.1). GTDB lineage: Bacteria > Bacteroidota > Bacteroidia > Chitinophagales > LD1 > Bog-950. Next base: position 3,717 of record JAQBNQ010000144.1, on the reverse strand, counting down.
CATCAAACCGAAACGATGCTCCGCTGGCAATAGTGTAGTTGCCTAAGTTATTAAATGACATAATTTAAGATTTTACTGCCTACTCTTTAGTTCCCTTTTCGGCTAACGGGCTGCTTACTCTTTATCAGGATTTTCAGCTTACTCCTTTCAACACCGGTATTGTAATTACAGTGTAAAGGAACGCCGATAAATATTCATTGTCAATCGCCAAATCGGCTATTTTGTGTTAATTCTTTGCTACCTCAATTCGAACAAAGAGATATTGCCAGGTGCATTAGGGAGTTATGTAAGCAACTAACCCATAAAAGGCTTTGAATCATCCGTGTAATCCCTAAATCCAAAAAATCCGCGATATAAAAATGGGTTGACACTTTCTCAGCGCCAACCCATTCCAAACAGAAAAAATATTTCTACCTGATATTATTGATAAATACTTTTCTGGTGATCACCTTATCATCATTCTTAACACTTACAATCAAATAAGCTGCCTCAATATTTTTGATCTCCTTTTGATAAAGGGCGTTCGTATTAAACTTCTCATCAGTTAACTGTTGGCCCAGTACATTGTAAATAGAAATAACAGCATCCACTTTTTGTAAAGAGCGGAAATCAACAAACACTTTGTCCTCATTACTCCATATACCAATACCCTTATCGGTTATATTGGTTAATCCGGTTGCAATGGCATTAACGGTAATAGTTTGCGATGTGCTCGATGTACAGCCCGACAAATTGCTGACCGTTAATACTACAGGGTAAGTTCCTGGTGTAGAGTAGTTATATGTTACAGTTTGACCATTGGCTGTTTGGCCATTACCAAGGTTCCATTGGTAGTTTGTCGCGTTTGCTGTGGTAGAAGTCAATACTACATTTTGCGCTTCCTGAACCGCGTTGCTATTGGCTGTAAACGATGCGGTGACAGGGTCAGTGCCATTTACCTGCAACATTTGTGTTACCGTGTAGTTGTTGATGTCGGTTAAGGTTAAGGTATAAGCGCCGGCAGGTGCAGTTAAGTTCAATGGGCTTGTTTGATTCAGGGTTCCACTTGCGATGGTATGGTTCGCATTATCCGTAATTGTGTAGTTCCAACTGGCTATGCCGGGTTGGGTAACACTTATTGTTCCGGGTGCGTTGCAGTTGGCATCTGTTACGCTCATTACCGCAGGTGGAGTGAAGTGTAGCACAAAACGCTCCCATGCATCGGCTGAGTCTGCTGTAAAACGGTAGTCACCATTTCTTACATCGTGCATTACATGAAGCGTCTTATCTTCCAGGTAGATATAACTGGTAGCATCAAAAGTATTGGTACCATTGAAACTGAAGCTATAGGTTGCAGTTGCTCCCGGTTGAAAGCCCACCGGCACTGTGCTTGTCTGGTTTATATCATGCAGAATGTTTCTTGCCATCCATTTGTTGTTGTTCAAACTGTAAAGTGTGTGCCTGTTTAACGAACCCGGCCATTTGTTGGCATCGTATTCGGGATCAAATTGGTCGGTAGCTGCTGTATTAAAAGCAATTACGGTTTGATCCAGCAGATTGGTGCTGGTGTTTTCCGCTACTATTTTTAATTCATTGTCATTAGCATGGAAGAAGGTATGGGCTGTTCTTACCCTGTCTGTTGCTTTAATAGTATAGTTAGCGGTTCCGCCTGGATTTGTTTTGTGTACCATAAATCCCTGGAAAGGTGCTACTACGGCATCCAATCCTACAATACCCGGTTGATAGGTTCCTGCAAAAGGACCGTTGCTGTTCCAAACATCTATCTGGTTATCAAAGCCGGCATTGGTGGTGTTGATGTTTAACGTAGCCAGGTAAGGATTCGATACAAAGCTCCACCCCGAAACTACCGTGTGGCCTTGCAGCGTTACATTGCTCCAGTTGCTGTTGGTTCTGTTGGCAATGGTATAGCTTGGGTTAAGGTTAGGTGCTCCATTTAAAGTAACTATTCCTGCGCCCACTCTTGCTATTGCGTATCCCACTCCGTTTACAGCGTTACCGCTGTTGCTGGTTTCTGCTATCCATTGTGCACTGGTGCAGGTGGCTCCATGTGTTTCATCTAAAGTAAGTACGTTGCTGTATGGCGAGTTAGGCGCAACGTGTGATTCGTCGCAGTTTGCAGTTGGAATAATGTATCCCGGTGTTCCACTTGCTCCAAACTGGCTAAAGGCCGGGCTGCTGACCGGTGAGCCCATAAAGTGCTGGTTGTAGCTGTTGATGGAGGTTCCACCCCCATAAAAGCGCTGGGCGTAAATATTGCCGCTCATTGTTCCGCTATAACCCGGACTGAAGTTATCTATAATGGCTACCTGGTTAACTGAGGTGCTTAAGAAAGTAAGTCCGCCGCTTGTTGCATTGAAGTTGCCACTTTGCAGATCAAGGGAGGTGAATATTTTAACGGAAGCGCCGCCAATAATAGATGCACCCGCACTGTTGTTCAGGCGCAGTTCGTTGACCTCTATGTATCCATTAATGGTTTGTGGTGTGTTGCCGCTTAATATCATGGAGCCACTACCGGTGGTGCTTGAAAATAAGCCCCCGGTGCCACCGGTTACGTTTTTACAAACGCTTAGGTCTGCATTTAAAGTTAGCAATGCATTTGCGTTTAACTGAATGTTACCTACTGATGCCGCACTTGCTAAAACAGGTTGATTAACCACAAACGGTATCACCACATCATCCGAACAGGCGTTAGGTCCACCAACCGGTGCCACCGGGCTCCAGTTGGTTATTACATTCCAGGCCGTGTTTGTTGCCCCTGTCCATGTATAGGTAGTTGTTGGGTTTACCACAACGTTTGTAATGGAAGTGGCGGTGCAACCATTGGCATCAATAACATTAACGGTATAAGGGCCCGACATTACCACCGTAGCATTGTTACGCGTTGGGTTTGCACCGGTGGCAGTGTAACCTCCGGGGCCGCTCCAGCTATAAGTATAAGGCGTGGTTCCCCCGCTTATTGTTGAGTTTAGCTGAACGTTTTGCCCAACTCCGTAACTGCCGGTGTTGCTTGCTGTGGCGAAAAGCGTGTTGGGTTCAGTTATGATAACCGGTGTTGAACTTAAACTTACGCAGCCATTATTATCCTGTACCATTACATTATAAGTATTTGGTGAAAGGCCTGTGACCGGCGAAACTGAATAAGGGAATGGACTGCCACCGGTTAAGGAATATGTATAAGGTGCTGTTCCTACAGTTACGTTTATTGATATTTGTCCATCGTTAGCGCCGTTGCAGCTAACATTTACTGGTGTTACGCTGAACGCCGGGTTTGGATTTGAGCCTACAGCTACAAGCGCTTCAACCGCTGCACCGCAAGTTCCTGTAACCCTGGCATAGTAGTTTCCGGGCCCTAGTGTTGGTCCCGGAACACTACCTGTTCCTGAATAAGGGCCGCCAACATTTGTTCCGCCGCCATTTGTTTGAGTCCACCAGTTCACTATCGCATTTGTGCCGCTCACCCCATTAGCAGTTAATACAGTAATTGCATTAGCGCAAATAGGTGTTGCAGCAGCAGTGGCCGAAGTGATGGTCACATTTACACAACATGAACTTGTTAATTGAGTAAGAGTAGTTGCGCTTGAATTACAACCGGAAGCATTGTAAGCCCACACAAATAAGGTATAGCTGGTATTACAGGTAAGCCCTGTTTGAGTAAAGCTTGTATTTGTGCCATTATCTGTAGCAGTACCATAGTTATTTGTGAGGCTATATTTATAA
>JAQBNQ010000135.1 GCA_028288545.1 Bacteroidota bacterium | reverse complement strand
CTGTAATACTACCAGTAAATCATTCGGGTCAGCCACATTCGAAAACACGGCATCAGACTTACAGCCAAACTCTTTACGAACCGAATCGTGCTGGTCAAAAATTGGTTTCCACTTTTTAAAATCGGCAACTTTGTGCCTTACGGTCATTTGGATCATGGTGTTTGGTTTTTAATTTTTCTCCTACTCTTTTGGATTTTCGGAATCCTCCCCGTTTTTATTGTGGTTAGCGGCTCCACAAAATTTTATGCGTGTTTAGATTTAGTCTTTAGTCACTTCAACAATACTAAGCGTTGGTGCACCGGTATTTATAACCCGTTTAAGCTTAAGTCCTGCTTTTGCAAACAGGTTGGTAAATTCCAACTCAGTGCGTTCTTTGCCGCCGGTCATGGCCATCATATTAATGTCCATAAATTTTCCGGGATGGGGTGTATTGCCTTGGGGTATCACAGATTCAATCACCAATAGTTTGCTGCCCGGTTTCATAGCCTTGCTGCAACTATTTAAAATCTGAATTGATTTTTCATCGCTCCAGTCGTGCAAAATATGTTTCATTATATAAGTATCTGCACCTGCGGGTACCGATTCAAAGAAATTTCCTCCTTCCGTGCTGCAACGCACTGCACCTTTTTCCTGTAAAGCCTTTTCGGTTTCCTCTATTACATATTCCTCATCAAATACAATTCCCTTAGCCTGTTTTGCAGCGTCCAACACGGCTAGTAAAAACGCCCCATTGCCTCCACCTACGTCCACAATTGTTTTAAACTGCGAAAAATCATAAGCCGGTATTACGTTTACAATAGCAGCATTGGTTGAACCGGTCATGGCTTTCATAAAATTCAGGCCTTCCTCGGGATGGGTTTCGTAGTATTCCCACACAGGCATCCCTTCCACCTTATCAAATGAGATGTTACCGGTTTTAATACTATACAAAAGATTACCCCAGGCATTAAAGTGATCGCCCAATTGCGCAATAGCCATAGCCTTCATAGAACCGGGCACATTGCTGCGCAGGGTTTGGCTGAGCACCGTATTTTCAAACTCACCGTTTTCATTTTCACTAAAAATGCTTACACTGGCCAGGGCTCTCAACACACGATACAGCGATGGTCCATCTGAATGTGTGGCCTCGGCAAGCGTTTCAGCCTTTTGGGGTTTACTATCCAATAAATCTGCAATGTTCAGTTTAGCGGCAGTGTATATACAGCATGATGTCCAAAACCCGGTTACCATCTGCATCATCTGTGCTTGTGGAGGTGCTTGTTGTTGTGTGCTCATATCATTTCGTTTTATGGAACAAAGATGATAGCACAACAGGCCGGTTTCCAATAACCTGGGTTAAGAAGCGAATTAACTTAGGTTAAGAAAACAACCGCTTATTTGCACGAAAGCCGTTTGCGTAAACGACTAAGGGATGGCGGTTCTATATCCAGGTAAGAAGCAATAAACTGCAGCGGAATACGCTGAAAAATATGTGGATGTTGCTTTAGCAGATTAAGGTAACGTTCTTCAGGTGTTAATGTCTTTACCTCAGCAAGCCGGTTAAGCGTCGCAAAATGACTTTTAGTTTGTTTAGCTGAATGCCACTCTTTCAATTTAGGTATTTGCGCTTCCAGCTTTTTCATATCAGTGCTTGAAATGCGCAGCAGTTCGCAATCTTCCATAGCCTGTATATACCATTTGCCGGGTTCCTGCGTATGGTAGCTTTCCAAATCGCCAATCATCCAGCCTTCAAATGCAAAAAACAGGATGTGCTCACCACCTTTCTCATCTATAGTAAAAGTGCGTGTACTGCCGGCATTAAGATAAGCAGTGTGTGTACAAACCTGCCCTGCTTTTAAATAAAAGTATTTCCGTGGAACGTACTCCCGCTGAAAATGCGAAAGCAATAACTCAAACTCCTGTTCACTTAATCCGGCGGACTTTGTAAACAACTCAACAAAATGCGTAGAAATTTCGGAGCGATATAGCTGCATTTGATCTAAGGTGTAATTTCAAACACAAGGTAACAGTTTATAGCATAGCACAATGAGGTGAAGGGTAATTTTCTACTGTTCCCCGGCTACATCAATGCCCGCAAATAACTCCGAAACTCAATTTGTAACCTTTTGCCCACTCGCCTAATCTAATTACAAGGAAAGGACATACTAAATTGTTTTATGTACTAACTGCATGAATTTTGTAACATTTTTTAAAGATCATATACCTTTTATCAGCTTGAACAAATCGTTTTATTCTTCAATTTCTTTCACTCTTAAAAACAAACCAAAATGAAAAAGGGCACAACATTATTTTCTGCTATCGTCTTAATGGCGCTGGTACTTACTTCAAATTCATCATTTGCTCAAACAACAAAACTTACTGATCCTGAAATAGCTTCGGTTGCCGTAACCGCTAACCAGGTAGACATTAATTATGCGAAGATCGCTAAGGAAAAATCGAAGAATGCCGACGTCCTGAAATTTGCCGCGACCATGTCTAAGGATCACCAGGGAGTAATTGATCAGGCCGTGGCGCTGGTAACAAAGTTAAAGGTTACACCTAAAGACAATGCAGTAAGCAAAAAATTAAATGCAGATGCCGAAAAAACGAAAAAGACCTTAAGCGCTAAATCTGTTAAGGACTTCGACAAAGCTTATATTGACAACGAAGTTGCTTATCACAAGGCCGTTATCAGCACCGTTCAGGATGTTCTGATACCCCAAACGCAAAACGCCGAATTAAAAGCATTGTTAGAAAAGGTTTTGCCTGTACTAAAAGCACACCTGGAACATGCAGAAATGGTACAAAAAATGGTTAAATAACAATGATACGTTTACACAAAATATTGAGAAGCAATAGTTACATATTGCTCTCAATATTTTTTTTGACGAGTTGCAATACTTCCTCAAAAAAAGATGCCGCGAACACCGGGGTCAATAAGGATACAGTATCCCGCATTTCCAAAATTGATAGCACCCTTGTTTCAAAAAAGAATGAGTCCCTGGTTGATACGATTATAATCAGCGATATGAATTTTCACCCCGCTGTAATTAAGATCCACAAAGGCGATGCGGTGATCTGGATCAATAAAGATATGGTTACGCACTGTGTAACGGAAGCAAAAACCAAATCATGGTCCTCGCTGCAAATTCCCGCAGGAGAAGCCTGGAAAATGATGGCCGTTGAACATAGTTCCGATTACTATTGCGCCATTCATTTAGTAATGAAAGGCAAAATTGTAGTAGAGAAAGAGCACTCTGCATCGAAAATTAGGTCCGGTATTCCTGGCAATTCTAAATTTTGACGAAATGAATCCTTTTGGTCGGTACGTGACTTTAGCGATGATGTTATTGACCGTAATTTCCCTTTTTGTTTATTCCTTTACCTGTAAGTCTAAAGCAATAGCGCCTCCCATTCCATCAATAATGTGCGGATCCGATTCTGTTCGGCCATCGGCAGCCAAAAATTAAACCCCAGGAACTCGCAGAGCAGATGCATTTTACGTTTAACAAAGAAGGCAGCAAGTAATTTTATAATTTTAGCACATGCAAACATCTGTTAGTCCGGCCACGCTAAAATTTCTGAAAGACCTTTCCAAAAATAATGACCGCGATTGGTTTAATGCCCATAAGCAGCGATACCTGGATGCCCAGGAAAACATGGTCGCCTTTGTAGATCGGCTTATCATAGAAATGAACAAGCACGATGAGTTGAATGATGTTTCGGGCAAAAAAAGTTTGTACCGTATTTATAAGGATGTAAGGTTTAGCAAAGATAAATCGCCCTATAATCCACGCTTTGCTTTTAGTTTGCAGAGGGCTACAAAACTTAAAAGAGGTGGTTACTATATGAATATTAAACCCGGTGGTAGTTTCCTGGGCTGCGGCTTCTTTTCTCCCAATCCCGCAGACCTGAACAGGATACGCCTGGACATAGCCGATAACTACCAGCAATGGAATAAAATCCTAAAGTCGAAAAACATAAAAGCAAATTTTGGAACACTAAGTGGCGAAACTGTAAACACCGCCCCCCGTGGTTTTGATATCAATCACCCTGCCATTGAATTACTCAGGCACAAACAATTTATTTTACGCCACTATTTTACCGATGCAGAAGTTACCTCGCCCAACTTTTTAAAAGAAGTGAATGCGATTTACAAATCCGTTCGCCCCTTTTTTAATTACATGAGTGAGGTGCTTACAACAAATTTGAATGGGGAGTTGATTGTTTAATATAATTCCCTTTGCCAAGCTTATATCCTTTCAGAAATCTATGGCCCCCGATAAATTATTATCATAATATTTTATTTTATTTAAATAAAAAGAATAACTTTATAGAAGTATCACCCCGGATAAAATCTTGATTCACCATTTAATTCCTTACTCTTATGAAAACAAGAAATACTCCCTTGGCGGCTTTTACTTTGATAATTATTTTTCTTCTCTCTGTTCCTCTTTTGAAGGCGCAAACACTTTGGAGCCCCGCTTTTATTGGTGGACCAACAAATGGAGGCACCCTTATAAAGATGAATCCTGATGGCAGCGGTTTTATTAAGCTTTATGATTTTTCGGAAGCAACCGGGAGTAGCCCAATGGGGAGCCTACTGCAGGCTTCAAATGGAAAACTGTATGGCACTTGCATTAACGGTGGCACCGACAGTAGCTGTGTGATATATTCTTACGATCCGACGACACAAACGTACACCGACTTGTGGAATTTCGATATTTTTACTGGAGATTTTCCAATGAGTGGCATGGTGCAAGCCCCTAACGGCAAGTTATACGGAGCGGCATCCTCCGGGGGAGTTTTAAGCCAAGGGGTTATTTACAGCTTTGATGTTAACACAAATACTTATACC
>JAQBNQ010000416.1 GCA_028288545.1 Bacteroidota bacterium | reverse complement strand
ATTATTCAATTTAACTGCGGTGCGTAACATACCGGTCATGGAAGTGTAGGTGTTTTGAGCCGATGTACTTGCTATGTACAGTTGCTTGTAAAGCGCATTAGCTTTGTTGTAGTCCTTTAACTCGTAATATGCAATACCGGAGCCTTTTAGCAGGGCCTTTTCGTAATACCGGCTGTATTTGTTTTGTGCAATAGCATCATAGTCTGCCAGGGCAGGAGCGAAGTCTTTTGTTTTTATGTGGCAATCGGCTTTGTTCCAATGGGCTTCGGTGCTAAACAAGCCGTTAGGGAATTTATTGAGATAGTTTTCATAAAACGAAATCGCTTTTGCGCAGTCGTTATTGCTATAAGCGTTATCGGCTATCTGGTAGGTAAGTGAATCCTGTTCGGATGAACTGATTTTTACATCGGAATAATTCTTCAGAAAATCAAAATAAGCATCCGGTTTACCTATCTCTACATAAATATCTTTTAAGGCATCGATAGATTCCTGCGACTGGGTGGTGTGAGGGAATTTTTTAACCACCGTTTGATAATCGTCAATGGCCTGTTCTTTCTTGCCGCTGTTGTAATCGATAACGGCAGTTTTTAGATAGCTTTTAGGCTGAAGGGTGCTGTTGGGAAATTTTGCAATGAGGCTTTGATAGGCACTACGCGCAGCGATATTGTTACCGGCTTCAAGATTTGTTTCGCCAATTTCAAAATAGGCCTGGTCTGAATAGTTAGAAGCAGGGAATTGGTTGATGAGGTAATTCATAGCGGCAATCTTCTCTTCGCCCTTACCCTGCAGACCCAGGATGATGCCTTTACGAAACTGGGCGTAATCGGCTGAATTCCATTTATGCTCTACTATTTTTTCGTAACCGCCAATGGCCTTGCTGTACGATTTTGTAACAAACTCGCAATCGGCATAGCGCAAATACAGGTCGGGCATTAAAGCAGTTTTGCCCTTGGTATCCACTGTTGTTTCATATCCTTCAATGGCGTTACCAAAATACAAGGCCGCATCGCCGTAGTTCTTCTTTTTAAAATAACAGTAACCTACATTGTAGTTGGCGCGGAACTTTGAACCTTCTCCCTTCTTCTCCAAGTCGTTATTTGAAAGTTGAGCAAAGCGCAAATAATTTTGCGAAGCCTCGTCGTAATTTTGTTTGTCGTATAAAATTTCGGCTTTAAGATATAGGGCCAGGGCTTGTAGGTCGGGGTTAAGCGGATTCTTTAAAGACTTGTCGCAAAGCGTAAGGGCCTCGTCCATCTTTTTATCGTTATACAATTCGATGGCCCTGAAATAAGTTACCTTTTGGTAGGCCTGTTGAATGAGCGGGCTTGTACTCTTCAGCGTTTCCATGATGTGGTAAGCCCTTTCGTAATTTTTTGTTTGCACCAGGGCTGCGGCCAGTAACTCGTTGGTTTCGTCGGTATAAGTGCCGGCAGGATATTTCTCTAAATAATTCTCAAAGCTTTGAATAGCCTCTGTGCTAAATCCTAATTCAAAGGATAACTTGCCATAAGCGAACAATGCATTTTGCTTGATCGCCTCGTCAAAATCCATACTTGCCGCACTTTGAAATGCGCTGCGGGCTTTATCTTTTTGATCTGTTTTTAAATAGCAATCGCCCAAAGCATAGGTTGCACTTTGGCCCAGTTTTTCATTCAATACATTCAACTGCTTAAAGTTATCAATGGCTTTAGCGTAAGCACCTGTTTGATATTGGCAATAGGCCAGTTGGTAAATATCTTCTTTACGTGCCTTGGCTGATTTGGAAATGTATTCCTCCAACAAGGGAAGGGCTTTGGCATATTCGCTTTTTTGAAAGTACACCTGGCCCAATAAAAACCTCATTTCGTTTTTATACATCACGCCATCCTTCTCCATATTCTTGTTCACGTACTCAATTACTTTGTCGTAATCCTTTTTGATAAAGTATATCTGCGCTATGTAGTAAGGGATAACCGAGGCGTACATTTTCGAATCCTCAATTAACAGGAATCCCTTTAGGGCCTCGTTATAATCTTTGGTATAAAAGCAAATGAAGGAGTAGTAATACTGCGCCGGGTAATAGTATTTATCCTTTATCTCTTTAATAGAAAAGAACAAAGGTTTTGCCTCTGTAAATTTCTTTTTGGTAAAGTAGGCGTAGCCCAACTCAAACTTGTAATCGTATATCTGCTCGTTGTTAAGATCGCTTACGTTTACCTTGGCCAGGTACTCGATAACCTGCGTAAAATTGTTGTTGCGGTAATAATATTTGCCCAGGTATAAATAGATAAGCCGGCGTTTGTCGGTTTCGAGGTAGTTTTTGATGTAGCCGAGTAAAAGGGCCTCCGCGTCCTTGTCGTTATTCTCTGTAGCGCAAACCGCTATGTAGTAGTCGAGGTTTTGCATCAGCACATCGTGCTGGTGATGCGGGGCTGGTTTTGATTGCTTATATATCTCCTCAAATTTTGGCCGGGCGCTCAGGTAGTTCTTCTCATCAAATAACTCCAGGCCCTTGCGGTAGGCGCTCTCCTTATCCAAATACACCTGCGACTGCTGCGAAAACACAGCATTACCCAGCATAAAACAGGTAATAAACAACAGGAACTTAGTAGGCACTAAAGCAGTTTAGTTAATACTTAACGCTACAAAGTTATTTTTTAGTGTACGGAAGGGGAGAAGATGGGGTGTGGCAATTTCCACAAGGCGGGGGTTGTGTCTATGCAAACAGCCACCTCTCCTAACCTCTCCAAAGGAGAGGAGCTAATACAGGGTCAGTTATTTGTTGCACAATGGACAATGTAGGGGCAACCCTCGCGGTTGCCCTTGTATGGTGGTGCAGAGCAGCAAAGTACCTATGTGAACACAAATCGTTCTCATTTGGCCGCACAAGGGCAGCGGTGAACGCTGCCCCTACATGGGTTAATGCTGAACTACTATTTTCCTGGTCATCGTGTTATCCGGATTTTTTCTATCCACTACTTTCAAAAAATAAACCCCGTTGGATAAATTTTCTGTATCAAAAATATCCACCTGCCTTGTTTGTTTGGCGCTTAAGAGTTGCCCGGTTTCGTTTAGTAACTGAAATTCATAATCGCCGGGTGTTCCAATTTCCACGTAAGCATATTTATTGGCTGGGTTGGGGATTATGCGGATCAGTTCGGAGTCTTTTGCAAGATTGAAAGAACTTGTATTGATAGTATCGCATCCGCTGCCGATTAGGGGGCCCAGTTTGTAGTTGATCATGTTGGGGACCTTATTTGAATTTATTGTTAGTGTCGGTAGGCCACCATATATAAAATGACAACTGTCACCAAGTGAATCCGGTTGGTTTATTACATGGCAGTAATAAACTCCACCATTCCATGTAGAGATATAGAGTTTACCGTTAGCTGCTAACTGAAGCATATCAGTTTGGGCAAGGTCATTTGGACCGGTTCTGTATATTTCTACTGAATCCTGAATATTTGCTGCCTGCAAATCAAACTGATTAATAATGATTCTATCCCCAACATATAAAAATCTCCCATTCGGTGAAAATTCTAAAGAAACACACCCTGTTGTCGGGTTTAGGGTATCTATCGAAGCGTCGTTATAAATTGTCAAAGGGGTGCTAAATTCTCCCGTGCATCGGTCAAAATCCATTACGGTCACCAGGCCTTCAAACGCTCCGGTGGCATATCTGCTGCCGTCCTGAGAGAATTTACTATACGCCAGGTCATAAGGGCCCGGATACATTGGTCCTATATCTTGCGTAAAAGGTCCCAAAAGTGTATCGGGAGTTAATAGAAATTTATAAAAGCGATTATTAGCTAACCCGGCCATAACAATCCAATAATCCCTACCATTCGCATGTTTACAAGCTGTTATCCCACCTTCGCGAAACATAGAAATACAAAACGGTATATTCTTCAGAATGACATTACCAACCCCAGTGCTATTGTCTACCTGACTATAATAAAGTGTTCCGGGGCGAGATTCATTAGCCGTGTCATTTGAAAAGTGGAAAAGATGATACAAGTTTGTATGGCTGGGCGTAGGTATAAATAAAGCTGCTTGTTGAATATTCAATCCCTGCCCGATGAAGTAGCTTGTATATGGACAAGGGTTTAAACCATCACCATTATTGATTATTCTGCCATCGCTGCCGTATATACTCAATCCATCCGTAATAAAAAGCATGTTGCCGCTTGAATCGCAAATGTTGGCATCAGTGAATGTCATACTAATTGGACTGGAAACAGTCTTCATTATGATTGTATCGTTTCGAAAATCAATATAGGACAGGCCAGGTGCGATTGCCCATTGCGCATCATACAACTGCGCCTTAAGCAGTGCGCAAGTCGATAAAAGTATAAGTGTAAAGGTGTTTTTCAAATAATGATTTGTGTAGGGCTAAGGTAAAGAAATTAAACCTCTCCCCTGCCTCTCCAAGGGAGAGGAGCTAATACGGAGTTAGCTGTAAATGGTATGTGCGTGTTAGTTTTTGAGAATTTTGTATTGGCATTAATTCCTCTCCTTTGGAGAGGTTAGGAGAGGTGGCTGCTGTTCTAATCGTTCCAGCCTTTTCTTTAATTCCTCAATAGTCAATTTAAGGTCGGTATTTTCTTTCGTTTGTTCGTCGATCAGCTTTTGCTGTTCCTGCACCGCCTTTACTAAAGGCACTACAAAGTCGGAGTAGCGGAGGCCGTAGAGGTCTTTATCGTTTTTAGGCATATCTACACCACTAAAATTAAAGCCGGTTTGTTTGGCGGCGGCTTCAACTTCCTGTGCGATAAAGCCGGTGTAGCGGATGCTCTCCTTGTTTGCAATGGCAGCAAGGTCTATGGCGCTTGTTTGAGGGAAGCCGATAAAGTCATTCATGGCGGTTATATCCAGGTTATAAGTAACCGGTCGCAGTTTGTTGATGAAGTCGAGGCCTTTTACGTCTTCGGTAATGTTGCGCTTAAATCGTCCATCGCTTACCACAGTAAATGCTACTGCGCCATTTATGGATGTGGTTGTTGTACTGCCTACCCTTACCATGTTGTTGGCTGTAACAATGGAATTATAACCAATAGCCGTGGCGTTGTTTAAACCGTTGTTGTTTAAATTGGCGTTAGCGCCAATGCAGGTATTTTCCATACCGCTTTGGTTAATGATCATAGCGCGGCTTCCTACTGCCGTGTTTAAACCGCTTCCACCGGTAAAGTAAAAAAGGGCGCTATCGCCAATAGCCACTAAGTTGTTTGCAAACGAGCTGCTATACAAAGCAAAATTACCCATGGCCACATTTTGATTGCCGGTGGTGTTGGCGTTCATAGCGCTATAACCTAAAGCGGTGTTTTCGATACCCAGGTTATTGCTGAACAAAGTATTAGTACCTATACCGGTGTTGCCGCTACCGGTGGTGTTTGAATATAGTGCCGAGGTACCAATAGCCAGGTTGTTTGAGCCATTGGTAGTGCTAAACAAGGCAAGGCGGCCAATAGCCATATTTACTCCCAAGCCTGTTTGATGAAATAAGGCAGAATCGCCAATGGCCATTAAGTTGTTGCCGTTGGTATTGGCAAAAAGCGAATGAATGCCAATAGCCATGTTTGAACTACCCACCGTATTATAAGCCGCCGAATCGCCGATTGCGATATTATTTCCTCCGCCAAATTGCAGGTACAAGCTGGCAGTTCCTATGGCTACATTCGCATCGCCTCCGCTGTTATTGTTCAGTGAACTATAGCCAACAGCCACGTTATTGCTGCCATTAAAGTTGTTGCGTATTGCGTTTGCTCCTAAAGCAGTATTTAAACTACCCACGTGATTATTATAAAGCGCATTATCTCCTACGGCAGTGTTATAAGAGCCATCGCCGGTAAGGGTGCCGTTGTTGGTTATTAAAGTGTTGGTGCCTATGGCAGTATTGCCTACACCGGCAGCACCGGTATTATTAAATAAGGCCTGATAACCTATTGCGGTGTTCTCGGTATTGGTAGCCACTCCACCCGGGCCTGATAAAAAGCCGAGGTAAGTATTAAAGTCGCTGGGGTTTATTTCTCCACCACGCAGGTTATTAACTCTAAATTTAAGTGCCACGTTATCGGTAGTTCCTAAAAAGTTGGTTAAAGGGTTTGTACCTGCATTGCCCAGTAACTTCCAGTTGCCATTGCCGCCCGAAGTATCAATGCTTACAGGCACGTAAGCGGTTCCGTTCCACATTAAAACCTGGCCGGTTGTTGGAGCAGTTGGGGCGACAGAGTCACCCTGTATATGCGTAACTGTCGGATTTGGATAGGTGCCTGACAGATCGCCTCCTGCCGGGCCGTAAGGGCCTGTCGCGCCGGTATTGCCTGTGGCTCCTGTTGGTCCGGGTGTTCCGTTAGATCCGGTGTTGCCTGTTGGACCCGTTGGACCAGTAGGCCCGGTAGAACCACTGGCCCCGGTTGCACCTGTAACTCCTGCACCCGTTGGACCAGCGGGGCCGGTTGGTCCGTTCGAACCAGTCGGCCCGGTTGGGCCTGTGGCTCCTCCACCTGCGCCTGTTGCGCCGGTTGGTCCTGTTGGACCCGGAGGTCCATTTGCGCCTGTGCTTCCTACAGGGCCGGTTGCGCCATCAGCGCCTGTTGCTCCGTTTAAACCTGTAGGTCCGGTTGGGCCTGTTGCGCCTCCACCAACACCTGTAGCACCGGTTGCACCTGTTACTCCAATACCGGTAGCGCCTGTTGGACCTGTTGGACCAGTTGGTCCTCTTTGCCCTGCAGGTCCTGTTGCACCGGGGTCGCCTTGTTGGCCTTGGGCACCGGTAGCGCCCGTTGGGCCGGTAGGTCCTGTAGTTGAGGCGCCTCCTCCGGCTGTTTCTGCATATAAAGCATAAGGAACGCTGAGTAATTCTGTTGCACCCATGTTCAGATAGTTAGTGCCTCCGTTTACATCCATTTCAACCAGCATATACTTATTGCCGGTTGACCAGTTAATGGCGGGGAAGGTTCCAAGTGTTGGATTACCGCGGCCGACCTTCACTGTAAATAAGCCAAATTGATTGGTTACAACCGTTTGGATTTCCTGGTAAACGGGGGTACCCGGATTGATGCCTTCGTCAATGGTTATTCTTAATGAAATATTGTGTGTGGACAACACCGTACCATTTGCATCACGGGCAATGGCCTGGTAATTTACAGCCTGTGGAACCTGTGCCAATAAAAAAAACAGATTGAAGGATACCAGCAGCGATAAGAATAGCTTCTTCATAATTTAAAATACGCTTGATGAATGTTAGATGTCATTTTGAACAGATGGGTGGTGTCCAAAAAAGTTTATCCATAAAATTAGAATTCTAATACAAGAAAACAAGCATTAAAGCAGTTTAATTGTGGGTCCGTTACAAAGCTAATTATCTGTTTAATAACTACGAAGCTTCTTTTAATTACGATTGCCCGGAAGCAATAAGATATTGCAACGGGCTGACCCATTATAAATGGCTGAAGGTGGGAGAGAAGGAGATTTGAACTTTGACTGGTTGGCACTTACATGAACTAAAAAAGTGCCCTGTTTTGTCAGGACACTTTTCTAGTTGTTGCGGTAATTTTTACTTTACTACGCTTATAAGTTTGTTAGTATTACCAAGGTCTGTTTTT
>JAQBNQ010000412.1 GCA_028288545.1 Bacteroidota bacterium | reverse complement strand
CCCAACCCACATTCATCTGCACAAAATGGTCCGAAAAATAAAGGGGCATTTTAAAATGAAAACCTGATAGCGGCTTTTAGTCCTTAACTACCTCCAATCACATTCGGCGCAGTATATACTTCGGTGCCCATTTCATCCATCTAAAAAACAACTCCGGGCTTTTTCGCTTGTAGGCTTTAATTAACTGGCTGCTTGGCTCTGCAAAAATGGAGTTCCGCTTGCATTCAGTGGTCAGCGGCTTAGTGAGGTCATCCATGTTTTCGTAAAACGTTCGGGCATTAGCTATCTCACTATATACATGGGCATCACTTCCGGCAATAATAGGTTTGTTATATTTTTTAGCAAGCAAAACAGCTTTCACATTATTATCAGGCAATTCCCGGCCATTGTATCCTTCCACAATATCAATGGCATCAAAATTTATCTCATCCAGTTTATGATGATGATATGGATGCACCAGTAAAACCAATCCTCCCTGGTTTTTAATTTGTTGAACCACCTCGCTAAAATTGGTCGCAGTAATCTCTTCCTTCAGATTAATACCGGTAATATCTCCCACGCTGGTTTTAACTTCAGATGCTATAAAAACCTTAAAGTCCTTATCCTTATTTAAAGCAGCGCAATCAACGCCCCCTTTAATAGTATCGTGGTCCGAAATAACGATACCATTCAATCCACGCTCCTTGGCCAGCCGTAAGATCTTCTCCGGCTTCATCATACTGTCGTACGAGTGATAGGTATGTGTATGAAAATCTACTGCAAACATTTCAGCCTTTCAGTTTTTTGTAATAGTGTGTAAAGATATTGGCTAACTGGAACAGGTGCGGCATCGGGTCGCTAAAATTCAAATCCTTTTTTGAATAGAACATAGTGCTAACGATCTTTGGAATGGCCGAAGGCCTTTCAATGGCGTGAAAAAACTCGCCGTTTATCATCCACTGAAACGTAGTGGGCTCAAATTCTTCCGAGTACGAAATGTCCCTGCCCATTGCCTTTTGCAACAACATCTCATCAAACTCAACTCCCGATTCAAGGGCCAGTTGTAACGAGCCCCAAAACTTCGGGTTTATCTCCATCAGTTTATACTCGCCATCTGCATTATTCTTTTTAAACTCAACCATGGCAACGCCATTCCATTTAAGCGCGTCCAGCATTTTTGTCCCGTATTCTTTCAGTTTCTCATCCCTGAATGATTCCGCGCAAACGCTGGCCCCTCCGGTAACCGGGTATTCGCGCAATCTGTGATGCATAAATATTCTCTTGCAAACACCCTCGTCATAATATGCAAAAAAACCGTACCCATCACCTACAATATACTCCTGCACAATCGGCAGGTCCGGCTCAGTAAAACCATTTTTAGCACACATGGCGGTGAACTTGCTTTTCAATTCCTCGCGGTTCTGCGCATACTCAACAATATTCTTGCCGGCTTCAAAGGGTCCTTTTATTACACAAGGAAACGACAACTGCAATCCATCCAACTCCGCTTTGCTTTTTAAAGCAAAAGTTTTCGGCACCGGTACTCCTACCCTTTCAGCAAAATCATTTGTTCTTCTTTTATCCGAGGCCAAACTGATATTATCATCAGAAGTAATTACCATGTTGGTGTACTTCTTTATCTCCGCCTGGTGCTTTGCACATGCCTTGTATGATTTAAACCCAACAGGCATTAAAAGGTTATAACTACCCTCCTTCAACAATTTTGTAACATCTGCAATAAATCCGGCCTCGTTAGCCTGGGGCTCAGCAATTATAAATTTGTTGTTCACGTATTTCGAAAACAAGGCCAGCGACATTTTCTGGTAGCCGCAAACATCTACTACATATCCCTTCTTCCCCAAATGCCTCAGTATGGCCAAAGTATTTTGGTTGGCTGCATCCAGTAAAAGAACTTTTATATCACTCTTCTTCATTTCTTCGCTTCAACTTCCTGATCCCTCTTTAAAAGGTACATCTCAGGTTTATAATACTCTTCAATTATTCCGCTCTGTGTAATACACTCAATTCCATTATCCTTAAAATACTCAAGCAGCGCCCTGTATATATCGGCATAACCTTTGTACTTCAACTCGGTAAAAAAGTTGTTGTGCCAGTTAATAGTAAAAACGCAATTGTATTTGTTCGCTTCAAAAAAATCAATCAAGGTCTTTTTTATTTCGCTAACTGACTTCCGGTCCTTAAAAAAGGTGCGGTCCATTATCAATTGAGGCACCTCCACAAAATTATATGGCCTTTTACCGCGTAAACTATAGGGCATAAAAGGCAATCCATACGAATTCCTGAAACCCATTGCCTCACTAAAGCCAAGCGAAGTGTCCAAAGGTATACCGGTAGCTTCAATTGTATCGTACCCCTCCGGCAAAGCAAATCTCAAATAATGAAATCTGTTACCCGCTGGCTTACTGCCAAACATTCGCATTTCGTCCCTAAACCCGTAACCACCCATACTTTTATGCAGGCCATTTTCCCAACCCTTATCTGCAACCCCTTTAAACTGCCGCTGAATTTTAGAAGACGAAAACTTATAATCGCTGTTCAATCTGTCTTTGATCAACAACCAGTAAAAGGTCGACTTAAAATCATATTCACTCTCCAATTTCATTATCTCATCCATATTCAACCAATCCGGCCGCGAAAACGCCGCGTTAAACATTAGCCTGAAAACCTGCCCGAATTTCATGTGCCGCACTGCATAATTACCATCCTCTTTGGTGGCACCGTAAACCGAATCAATATCGTGGGTTAAGAAAAACTTCGATCTCCGCTTTGTCCATGCCAACGAACTTAGCTTGGGTTGATGGCCAATAAAGTTCTCTATCAACTGCTGAACAAAGTTCTTATCAATAAAATTCAACTTGCACTGCAGACTATTGGCAAACTTGAATCTTCCGTAATCGTCAAGATCGCGGCTATTATACTCCTGCAAAGAATTAATGTAGTAGAAAATAGTAGTGATAAAATCTGTTGTACCATCCTCAAGCACCACATGCCCTTGCGCATTAACAGGGGTAAGGTGTCCCAAAAACCTGGGCGATACCCTCACATCATTTTCAGCCCCAACGCCGACAGTTAAAACGGCGCTATCCTGTTCCTGTACAAATGAGCATTGCGATTGCTTATTAAAAAAAATAGTCCGCAGCGTATATTTAACCATCTCCGGGTAAATAACATCTCCGCCAACGTGAATCCTTATCGCCATAATTTGGTGCAATATAATCACGAATCCCAATACAGATAGAACGCTGATTTATTATGATTTTTATGATTAAAATGATAATGCATGAAGTAAATACATGAAATTACTCTTTGGGATTTCAATAACACTTATTTGCATTTTAAATCTGTGAATCTGTGGCTTGTATTTAAAATCCTTATTAGCAGCTATTGCTTTGTAACAATAGGACCCTTACCGATTGGATCGCTTATAATACTCTTAAGACCAATTTTGTATTAAGCTCCTCTCCTTTGGAGAGGCGGGGGAGAGGTGGCTGCTACCACTTGGTAAACACGTAAATATTCAACAGAAAAAACAGGTAAAAGTATATCCAAATGCCATCCACAAAGTGCCAGTAAGTGCAAAGCAATTCTACCTTCATTTTGCTAAACGGGTTACTCTCAAACAGCAATAACTTAACCGGGTCGTTCTGCTTGTTAAGCGCGTTAGCCGTAAACCATAAAAGTATTGCCACACCAACCAACAAATGCACCAGGTGCAATCCCGATATAACATACAAATAAGCGCCTGCAACACTATTTGTCAGCTTAATTCCGCTTCTCATCAACTCCATCCACCCCATTACCTGGAAAATCGTAAAGGCAACACCCAGGCCCGCCGTTACAAGCAATCCCTTCATGTATCCATTTTCGTCATCGTTCATTAAAGCCTTTCGCGTTTGACTAATAGTGTAACTAGAAACCAGGATAATGATGGTGTTTGCATGAAAAAGCAGCGGCAAATGGAACTTATTAAAATCGGTGCCTATGGTTGTGGCAAAGTACGAAACGGATAGAAATAGGAACGCCGAGGAAATGCCAACCAGCACCAGGTAAGTAAATATGCGCAAGGGATGAAACTTAAGGCGAAACTCAAGTTGCGCCCTAATAGGGTCATTTACAGATGTTTTACCAATCCTTGGCACAAAATTTTGTTTAGACTTGTTCTAAATAATTCTTGAATTGGGTTAACTTTGCCCGAATATAAAACAAAGACTTATTACCCTTTGTTGTTTTAACGCATCATTATCAGGAACTAATATAGGAATGAGCTGCTAAATTATGGCTGAAAACGATAAAATTATTGACGAAGTAACCACGAACGACTACAAGTACGGCTTTGTTACCAATATAGAGCAGGAATTTGCACTAAAAGGGTTAACGGAGGATACTGTAAGGTTCATTTCTGCCAAAAAGAACGAGCCGGAATGGTTGTTGGATTGGAGATTAAAGGCTTTTAGCACATGGCTTAAAATGGAGCAGCCACAATGGCAAAATGTCCATTTCCCAAAAATCGACTTTCAAAGCATCATATACTACGCAGCGCAGAAGAAGAAAAAGAAGATTGAAAGCCTGGATGATGTTGACCCCGAAATTCGGGCCACATACGATAAATTGGGCATTCCCATACAGGAGCAGAAAATATTAGCAGGCGTTGCGGTAGATTATGTAATGGATTCTGAAAGCGTTATTACCACGTTTCGCGAGTCTCTAAAGGAAAAAGGCATCGTATTCTGTTCAATTTCTGAAGCGGTAAAAGAATATCCCGGTTTAGTACAGCAGTACCTTGGTACAGTTGTACCAGCCCGCGATAATTATTATTCAGCCCTTAATAGCGCAGTGTTTAGCGATGGCAGTTTTGTTTATATCCCTAAAGGTGTTCGTTGCCCAATGGAACTTTCAACCTATTTCCGGATTAATGCTGAAAACACAGGCCAGTTTGAACGGACACTGATTATTGCAGACGAAGGAAGTTATGTATCATACCTTGAAGGCTGCACCGCCCCAATGCGCGATGAAAATCAATTACACGCCGCAGTGGTTGAACTTATAACTCACGATAACGCTGAAATAAAATACTCCACGGTACAAAACTGGTATCCTGGCAATAAAGAAGGCATAGGCGGTATCTACAATTTTGTAACCAAGCGGGGACTTTGTAAAGGTGCAAACTCCAAAATAAGCTGGACCCAGGTTGAAACAGGCAGCGCCATTACCTGGAAATACCCAAGCTGTATCCTAAAAGGCGATAACTCCATCGGCGAATTTTATTCAGTAGCCGTAACCAATAACTATCAGCAAGCCGATACCGGAACCAAGATGATCCATATTGGAAAGAATACTCGTAGCCGGATAGTTTCAAAAGGAATCTCTGCCGGTAAAAGCAATAACTCTTACCGTGGATTGGTGCAAATTCACAAAACGGCTGATAACGCCTATAATTCCTCTCAGTGCGATAGTTTGCTGATTGGCGATAAATGTGGCGCACATACCTTTCCATACCTCGAGATCAAGAATAAGTCGGGCAAGGTAGAGCATGAAGCAACAACCTCAAAAATTGGCGAGGACTTATTGTTCTATTGCAATCAACGGGGCTTAAGTAATGAAGAAGCAGTGAGCATGATCATTAATGGTTATTGCAAAGAAGTTTTTAAACAGTTACCAATGGAATTTGCCGTTGAAGCCCAAAAGTTGCTCAGCATATCGTTGGAGGGAAGTGTAGGATAAAATGAAAGAGAGCATAAAATCAATATTTTTTGTATTCTCGGCTGTTTACTCCGTGCGAAATGTTTAGTAATTTGTATTTAAATCTGTGAATCTGTGGCCGCGTATTTTGGCTGTTATTAATTGAAACATGATTTTAAAGCTTTTCAGGGTTTTCAGATTATACCAAACAGGTAAAACGATTTACACAAAAGTGCTAAAGCCGGTTTACGCCGAACTAAAGAAAGATGCCTACGAAGGCGAAACAAATACAGTAAAGAATAAAAGAACAAGTAATAGAAAACGAAAAACGGTTAAGAAAAATGTTGTCGATCAAAAATCTAAACGTAGCAATCAACGGAAAGCAAATCCTGAAGGACTTTAACCTTGAGATTAAAGCCGGTGAAGTACACGCCATTATGGGGCCCAACGGAACGGGCAAATCAACACTTGCCTCCACTTTGGCAGGCAGGGCAGAGTATGAAATTCTTTCAGGCGAAGTAACATTTAAAGGTAAAAACCTGCTGGAATGGTCGCCCGATGAAAGAGCGCGTGAAGGAGTTTTTCTTGCCTTTCAATACCCGGTAGAAATACCCGGTGTAAGCGTTACCAATTTTATGAAGGCCGCCGTCAATGCAAAACGCAAACACTACGGCCTTGATCCTATTGAAGCAAAGGACTTTTTGAAACTGATGAAGGAGAAAATGGACTTGGTGGAGATTAAGAAAGAAATGACCAGTCGCTCATTAAACGAAGGCTTTAGCGGGGGCGAAAAAAAGCGTAACGAGATTTTCCAAATGGCCATGCTCGATCCAACCTTGTGCATTTTAGATGAAACAGATTCGGGTCTTGATATTGATGCCTTGCGTATTGTAGCAAACGGAGTAAACAAATTAAAAAATAAGGATCGCGGTTTTCTAATTATCACGCACTATCAAAGACTGCTCAATTATATCGTTCCCGATGTAGTGCATGTAATGTTCGGAGGTCGCATAGTAAAAAGCGGCGGCAAAGAACTTGCACTAAAACTGGAAGAACAGGGATACGATTGGATTAAGGAAGAAAATAGCGAATTGATAAATCAGTAATACAAAATGGCATTTGCAGATAACATAGCAGGCGATTTTGAATTGCTTGAAAAAAACTTAAACGGGCAGAAAGAAGGCTTTCTTCACAAACTGCGTAAAGAAGCCCTGTCTTCTTTTCAAAAGCTTGGCATTCCCGGCAACAGGCACGAGGAGTGGAAGTACACCCACATTAAAACCAAGTTACCCGAAACATTAAAGATTGCGGGCAACACTCATGCAATCGCCGATAAATTCAATTCATTTCCTGCTATAAAAGCTACTAAACTGGTTTTTGTAAATGGAATTTTCAATAAGGATTTGTCAAACATCATTGAAGAAAAAGGAGTAATCGTTGGTAGTCTAAAGGAGCACTTTTCTGCGAGTAAAACGATCGTTGAAGGCCATTATAACAAGCTGGTGAATAAA
>JAQBNQ010000046.1 GCA_028288545.1 Bacteroidota bacterium | reverse complement strand
GATGATAATTCCCCGCCAGGCAAGGGGTGTTGATACGGCAAAGCTCTGTCAGCTGTTGAACATCAGCCACGAAGAATACGAAGAGCGGCTTAAAGGATTAAAAACTGCCAAAGGTTATTCATCCTATAAGCCGAATGTATTTGCCAAACAACTTTCGCTACGCGATTATTCTCACCTGCAGGATTTTCTTTATCTCTTTCCCGGGTTTTATGGCCAGGTCCGAACCATTCGTAAATATCAATATCGCTGCGCCGCTACTATTTTGGGTGATGTAGGTGAAATTGACGACCGGCAAATAGATGAATCAAAGGGTTATTATAAACCCGGCGATTACGTTGGCAAAAGCGGCATTGAAAAAGTTTATGAAAAAGAGCTGGGCGGAAAGCGCGGCAAAAAATTTGTTTTTGTTGATGTACACAACCGCGAAATGGGAAGTTTCAGCAATCACGATTTTGATACACTGGCGGTTTCGGGAGATAACGTGATCACCTCACTGGATATCAAATTGCAGGAATACGCTGAAAAACTGATGCAAAATAAAAAGGGAAGCATCGTTGCCATTGAACCCTCCACCGGCGAAATACTGGTACTTGTAAGCAGCCCCGGTTATGATCCTAATCTTTTGTGCGGAGCCGTAAGAGGTGAAAACTTCAAGAAACTTTTAACGGATAGTTTACTTCCGTTGTATTCCCGTCCTACCCTGGCTACTTATCCTCCGGGTTCGGCTTTTAAACCGGTGGTGGGTCTTATTGCCTTACAGGAAGGAGTACAAGGCATTCAATACTCTGTTCACTGCGGGGGAGCTTATCATTTTTCAGGGCTGACGGTTCACTGCTCACACCCTCACCCTGATGCCATGGATATTATGTACGCCCTGCAGCAATCCTGCAATCCATATTTCTGTCAAACTTTTAGGAATGCCATTGAGAACAGGGCTTTCCCAAACATTCAGGAAAGCTATGGCACATGGGCGAAATATTGTAACAGTTTTGGTCTTGGTCAAAAAACCGGTGTAGATCTGCCAAGTGAGGTTAGCGGTAACATTCCCAGTGTGCACTACTATAATAAAATTTATGGCGAAACCGGTTGGCGTTCTGCCACCATTCTTTCCTTAGGCATTGGGCAAGGCGAAATCCTGGTAACCCCTATACAGCTGGCCAATATGTATGCCTGCATTGCCAACGAGGGGTATTACTATACTCCACACATCGTAAAAAAAATAACCGACCCTGTAACCAACAAAGATGTAACGCATAAATTTGAAAAGCACCAGTCGCTGATTGACAAAGTACATTTCCCTGCTGTTATACAAGGTTTGTTCCAGGTGGTGGAAGCAGGTACTGCAAGGGCTGCCCACGTTAACGGTATAACCATGTGCGGTAAAACCGGAACAGCGCAAAACCCGCACGGTGATAACCACTCCATTTTTGCCGGTTTTGCACCAAAGGACGATGCAAAAATTGCTATAGCTGTATTAGTAGAAAACGGAGGCTACGGTGCCGAATATGCTGCGCCAATTGCAAGTTTATTAGTTGAAAAGTATTTGAATGACACTATTCAAACCAGCCGCTTGCCATTGGAGAAAAAAATGTTTGAAGGAAATTTATTAAGCAAGTACGGAGTAAAAACAAATAAGTCTGCGGGAATGCACGTGGAAGGAGAATAAACAACAAAAGGAATTGTGGCAAAAAACGAATCGTTAACCGGAAAAATTGATTGGATCATTGTACTACTGTACGGTGTATTGGTGCTTTTCGGCTGGGCTGCGATTTATTCTGCCGTGTACACCGACGAAGGCAAAACCATTTTCGATCCTTCGGTAAATAGCGGAAAACAATTTCAGTGGATCATAGCTTGTATAATACTCGCTTTTATCATCCTTATCATCGACTCCAGGTTTTACGTCACCTTTTCATATCCCATTTATGGAACAGTTATCTTGTTCGCCATTTCGGTGATGTTCTTAGGAGTATCCGTAAAAGGCCAAAAAAACTGGATACGCTTTGGCGGGTTTCAAATGCAGCCATCCGAATTGGCAAAGTTTGCCGTAAGCCTGGCAGTTGCTAAATTTCTTTCAGCCCTTAATATTGATATCCGTAAATGGAAAGATAAGTGGAGAATATTTGCTTTGATCGGCATTCCCTCAGCAATAATTCTGGCGCAGGGCGATGCAGGGCAAGCCATCGTTTTTGTCGTTTTTTCCTTAGTGCTTTTTCGCGAAGGCCTGGAAGCATATTTTTTAATTGTAGGGGCTTCGGTCATTGTGTTATCGCTGCTGGCGCTGCTGTTTAAGCCAATAATTGTTAGCGGCATTTTGGGCCTTGTAACTGCGCTATTGGTTTACCAGTTCCGAAAAAAGAGAAGGACCAGTATGTTTATAGCGGGCATTTTTGTATTGTCTGTTGGCTACATTTTTTCAGTAAACTACGCTTTTAATAGAATATTAAAGCCTCACCAAAAGGACCGTATCAATGTGTTACTGGGTAAAGAAGTAGAGAATGGCAAAGACTGGAATGTACGACAGTCCGTTATCGCCATTGGCTCAGGCGGTTTTTTAGGCAAGGGCTATCTTAACGGAACACAAACCAAATTAAAATTTGTACCCGAGCAGAGCACCGATTTTATTTTTAGTTCAATCGGTGAGGAGTTTGGATTTATTGGCAGCACCATACTAATTCTCTTATTCATAGCCTTGTTTTTCCGTTTGTTGTTCCTGGCCGAACGACAACGCTCTAAATTCAGCCGGGTGTATGGGTACTGCGTAGCCAGTATTCTGCTCTTTCACTTCCTTATCAATGTGGGCATGGCCATTGGCGTTGCGCCGGTAATTGGTATACCACTTCCTTTTATTAGTTATGGCGGTTCTTCACTGCTTTCCTTTACTATTTTGCTTTTCATATTTATCAGGCTCGATACGCAGCGGTTTGATATGATGAGATAGCATTTGTAAATCCGCATCTTCTCCAATCATTCCGCGCAATCCACAGTTACTTTATGTAAATTTGCGCCCTCTAATGGATATCATTCGCCTTTTACCAGATAACATCGCTAATCAAATTGCCGCTGGCGAGGTAATCCAACGCCCGGCATCTGCGGTAAAGGAGCTGATGGAAAACTCTATTGATAGTGGGGCGACACATGTAAAGCTTATAGTAAAAACTGCCGGCAAAAGCCTTGTACAGGTAATTGATAATGGCTGCGGCATGAGCGAAACCGATGCCCGCATGAGTTTTGAAAAACATGCTACCTCCAAAATCAGAACAGCGGAAGACCTTTTTAATATCCGCACCATGGGATTTAGAGGAGAGGCCCTTGCCTCAATTGCTGCCATTGCGCAGGTGGAAATGAAAACGCGTCAAATTGGAGAGCAATTGGGTACCTGCATAGAAATTGAAGGCATGAAGGTAACGAAGCAGGAGCCCTGCCAAACACCGGAAGGAACTTCCATTGCGATCAAAAATCTCTTTTTCAATGTTCCGGCCAGGAGAAATTTTTTGAAGAGCGATACTGTTGAGTTGAAAAATATAATCGATGAGTTTCATCGAATTGCATTGGCTCACCCCAAAATTGCTTTTCAACTATTTAATAACGACTACGAGATTTATCATCTTAAACCGGGAAATTTAAAACAACGCATCGTTTCAATGTTTGGCGATAACTACGCCGAAAAGATAGTACCGGTTGAGGAAAAAAGTTATGCGCTTCATGTTTATGGCTTTGTAGGTAAGCCTGAATTCTCGAAGAAAACCAGGGGTGAGCAATACATTTTTGTGAACAACCGCTTTATTAAATCTGCTTACCTGAACCATGCAGTGTCATTAGCCTTTGACCAGATGCTGCCGAAAGACACTTATCCATTCTATGTTTTGTTTTTAGATATTGACCCGACAAAAATTGACATTAACGTACATCCTGCTAAGCACGAAATAAAATTTGAGGACGAGAAACTGGTGTACACTTTTGTAAACTTAGGTGTGAAACACGCTTTAGGTGCTTATAGCGTTAGTCCGACATTGGATTTTAACCAGGAAGACCACTTGAACAAGAGTGGTATGTTCGACCAGCAACCGCGGACATGGCTTGAGATTACGCAAAATGCGGTGGATATAAAAGAGGGGAAAAAATTTGCTCCTCCAACCGGGTTTAAACCATTGAGCGAAAGAGAAGGAAGCAATTTAAAAAATTGGGAAAACGCCTTTGATACCATTGGCAATCGGCCAACGATTGAAGTACAGCAGCAGATTACGCATCATCAGCAAAGTGAACACCACGAACACGAAACAATAAAAGAAGCAGTTCCCCCTCACCAGATACAGAAACGGTTTATTGTGTCGCAGATAAAAAGCGGGTTTATTTTGATTGATCAACAGGCGGCGCACGAGAGAATAATGTTTGAGCGATACTTAAAACTGCTGGAAAAAAGCAAGCATGAAACACAACGACAGTTGTTTCCTCAAAGCCTGGAATTAAATGCCGTGGATACCCAGATATTTTTGCAAATCCTTCCTGAAATCAACAACCTGGGTTTTGACATCAAGTAGTTCTGTAAAAATACTTTTGTAATACACGGGTTCCCGGCGGATATTATTCAGGGTGACGAAAAAAAAATGGTAGAGGAGTTAATTGAGCAATTCAAAATGAATGCGGCAGTGACCCGGTTAAGCAAAAGAGAGGGGTTGGCAAGATCGTTGGCCTACAGTTCAAGCATAAAGGCCGGAAAACAACTTTCGGTAGAGGAAATGAAGACCCTTATTGACGAGTTATTTGCCTGCGAAAACCCACACACGGCACCAAATGGCAGGTTTACATTTATCAGCTTTAGCAATGATGAACTAGCCAAAAGATTTGAGAATAAATAATCACTAATCCCAAATAGTTAAACTGCGGTGGCAATAGTTTTTCTGCGTAGCACAGAGATTAAATAAAGTACCAGCGCCAAGTATTGAACCGATACTCCATTGAATTGTAACAGTAGTTGAGGTGCCTGCTGTAACAGCTACAGGAAAAAATACCATTTGGACATTCCAACCCGAAGACAGAGTTTGATTGCCAAAGTCGTCCATATCATAATCTTCTGTAGCACTCATAGAGCCACCTTTCACAACTCCCGCTACCATTAAGCGGCTGTATATTCCATTCATACTAAAAGTAGATACATCCAGGTAGCCACTAATGCTGTAGCTGATAAATACAGTGCTGTGTTTAGGAGTAAAAGTGATGGATAGTTGAGGCACATTAGCCCAAACATTTTGTACGGAATAAGTAGCATCGGTTGTTCCCGCAACGCTTTGGATATTGTCATAAGAAAGACGGCCCCGCATATCGCCGTTTGCATCTACATAAACTACTTTTTCGTTAGTGCCTGAAGGAAGCGCACCTAAATCGCCGGGAGCGCCGGAACCGGATGCAAGATCATCCAGCCTGATAGTTTGAAGCCCTGCGGCCGCACCGGAAATATGAAGTTTTTGCAAGGGCGTTGTTGTTGAAATACCAATGTTGGTTCCATCATCGTAAATAATGGAATTGCACATGCTGGTTGAACTTATAAATTTGGTAACATAATTAAGTGCTGCCGAAGCGCAGATTGTACCCGGTCCGGTTGGGCCGGTAGTTCCGGTTGCACCAGTGGAACCTGTTACTCCGGCACCAGTTGCGCCGGTAGCTCCGGTACTTCCTGTTGAACCCGTAATGCCCGTAGCACCAGTTGCTCCTACAAGTCCTTGCAATCCCTGAAGACCTGTTGCGCCGGTTGCACCTACTAAACCTTGTGGACCTGCAATTCCCTGTATGCCTTGTGGGCCGGCAGGACCTATTGGTCCTGTATCGCCGGTGTTACCTGTTATTCCCTGAATGCCTTGTGGGCCAGCAATACCTTGTAATCCCTGGAGACCCGTTCCGCCGGTTGCACCTACTAAACCTTGTGGACCTGCAATACCTTGTATGCCTTGGGGACCAACGGGACCTATGGGACCTGTGTCACCAGTGTTTCCCGTTACTCCCTGAATGCCTTGCGGACCTGCGACACCCTGTAATCCCTGGAGACCTGTTGCGCCGGTTGCACCTACTAAACCTTGTGGCCCTGCAATTCCTTGTATGCCTTGGGGACCAACGGGACCTATGGGACCTGTATCACCTGTGTTGCCTGTTACTCCCTGAATGCCTTGCGGACCTGCAGGCCCCGTACTGCCTGTATTTCCGGTAATGCCTTGAGGCCCGCCAACACCTTGTAAGCCTTGTGCTCCTGTATCACCTGTTGGGCCTGTTACACCCTGAATTCCCTGTGGGCCTGTTGCGCCTGTATTGGCTGCTGAACCTGCCGCACCAGTTGCTCCGGTGCTTCCGGCAGGACCTGTATCGCCCGTGTTACCGGGGATTCCCTGAATTCCCTGTGTGCCGATGGGGCCTTGTAATCCTTGTGCTCCTGTTGCCCCCGTGTTTCCTGGTGAACCTGTGCCACCTGTAGCCCCCGTAGTTCCAATACCTGCCGGACCAGTTGCGCCGGTATTTCCTGTGGCACCTGTTGGGCCGGCAACACCTGCAGGTCCTGCTGAACCGGTGGCCCCTGTTGCTCCCGTAGAACCCGTATTACCGGTTCCACCACCACCTAACTGGCAAAGAGAAACCCATCCCGCACCGGGAGTATAGTAGTAAAAACAATTGAAAGTAATATCATAAACAAGCAGCCCATTAACCGGTGCTGCTATAGCCAAACGTTCGCGGTCGGTCATTCGCGGAACTAATAAGCCACGGGTGTTATCTGTAAGATCGAGCAAAGCGCTGGGATCCGGATTAGGAGTGCCAATACCAACATTATTTTGGGCGATAATTCTACCGCCAAATATTGTCAAAATAAATACTGTGATGAGTAAATATTTTTTCATCATTCCATAGGTTGAACACTAAAATTAATATTTTTTAAATTAACAATCGTGTAATGTATTGTTAATTAAAGGCTGGCTCCCGTCCCGAAATAATATCCGAAAAGGAAACACTTGTGCAGGTAAGTTTAAATCACATTGTACTTCAACTCTATTTTGAAGGCTTTGTAGCAGGTAAGCCCTGGCCATATTGCCCGTTGCCAAGTTTAATCTCGCCCATGTGTGGGCCAGCAGTTATCATTTGCCCAATCGGCGTAAATTGTTCAGGATCATAATGGTAAGCATCCCAATCCGATGGCCAATGATAGATGGTTTTGCCAATTAACTGGTTAGCAGCCTTGGCCGACGCAGGCTCCTGGTCTGGTTTTACACAAACAGGGCCCGGGGCCTGGGCAAATCTTCCTTCGCCATAATTGGTCTTTGGTTTTACCACTACCTGGTAGTCAACAGGACCATTGCCTGTACCACCGTTTAATTCCACAATATCAAAACCTGATGAAGTTTTGTTGATGACCGCAATGCCTTTACAGTTTTCAAATCCCGGCTGGCAAATTACCTTAATCGGATTATCAGCATCTATCATTGAAACATCTTTCAATATCGGGTCCAGTTCAACATGGGCTTTGCCATTTACCAATACAGCATTGCCATAATCCGTGTACCAGTATTCGGGTGATTCGGGACAGGTAAGCGTAATACGTCCGTGTGTTGGGCTTGAAATGATCTCATTAACTGTACCAGTTCCTACTATTTTTCTTGCCACTGTACTACTAAGTGAAACATAGGCCCAATTGGCATTTGATTGAAAATAACCTCCGCCCGTTACGTTCAGTGCAGTACCGGTGTATCCGCCCGCCGGATTAGCACCCGTGGCTTTTCCGTTAGCGAGGCCCATAACGCCATTGGCATCTTCATCGTTAGCGGCAGAGCCACCAAAAAATAACCCACCGGTTGCGGTTCCAGCGTTAGCGCCCAATGCTCCGCGCAAAGTGGTGCCAAAAACAGCACTTTGAATTCCGGTTATACCTGCGCTCCTGATATTCAATTCGGCGTATGATGCCGGTGGGTTGACGCCTGCAGTATTGCTATTAGTGTAAGCGTAGTTAGCGATCCACACGGTTGAATACTGAATAGCGGCAGCTACGGTTGCCGCCCCGGTTGATTGGGCATACATGCTGGTGTAACCTGCTGTAGGATTAGCAGCATAAATACCCGCACCACTGATAGCCTGAGGAGGAGTGCCGATGTTAAAAGAAACATCGTAACCTAAATAGCCACCAACGTTATTGTTATGCGCATAAAAGGCCCGCACGTTGGCCGCCGCATTCACTTCAACAAAGGCGGTAGGTGCTACTACGTTGATACCTACAAACCCTGTTTTTAAAACCCTTAGTCTTTCAAGATTATTAGTGCGGATAACCCAATCCACGTTATCGGTAGTTCCTATAAAATTGGTAGGTATTACGGTGCCTGCATTGCCGGTTGTAAGCCATGAGCCCGTTGTTGTATTTAAATTTTGCGGCGCCGTTGTAGTGATATTTAAAGTGCCATCGGGATTATAA
>JAQBNQ010000599.1 GCA_028288545.1 Bacteroidota bacterium | reverse complement strand
CCCCTCAATAGATTTTTATGCCATTGCCTCAATCAAATCAAACTCGGTAATAATGCTTATTGCGCCCGAGTTAGCTTTAACCAATACCGCCGTGTTTTCTTTGGATATCAGTTTTGAAATTTCAGCAGCGCTGGAATTGAATTCCACAAAAGGAAAGGGCTTACTCATTACTTTGCCAACTTCCTCATCTCGGTGTTTGGCATCATCCATCAGCAATTGAAGAATGTGGTGTTCAGTAATACTTCCAATATTTTTATCAGCATCCATAACCGGTAATTGGGTTATGTGTAGCTCTTTCATTTTTTTGAACGCAGAAGCCACCGATTCTTTTGGATTAGCAAAAACCAGTTCGCGTATCTGTTTGCGCTCAATAATTGTTTTGGCAGTAATCACTTCGCCAACCAAAAATCCGCGGTCGCGCATCCAATCGTCGTTGTATATTTTTGCAACGTAACGGCTACCATGATCGTGCAGGATAATAACCACCACATCATCCTTTTTAAACTTGTCTTTTAACTGCCTTAAGCCCTGCATCACTGTTCCCGCACTATAGCCGCAAAAAATCCCTTCTTCCCGCGCTAATCTGCGGGCCATTAAGGCGCCATCTTTGTCAGTTACCTGCTCAATGTGGTCAATATACTTCATGTCGTAATTCTGCGGTATAAAGTCCTCCCCTATTCCTTCTGTTACATATGGATAAACTTCATTTTCATCTAATTCACCCGTATCATGAAATTTTTTGAGCAATGAGCCATAAACATCTATACCGTACACTTGTATGGCAGGATTCTTTTCTTTCAAATACATGGCCACACCCATAACCGTTCCTCCGGTGCCAATGGTAGTAACGTAGTGCGTTATTTTGCCGGCAGTTTGCTCCCATATTTCGGGGCCAGTGGTTTCGTAATGTGCCTGGCGGTTACTCAGGTTATCATACTGGTTCATGTGCACAGAGTTGGGAATTTCCTTTGCAAGGCGCTTGGCAATAGAGTAGTATGATTTGGGGTCTTCCGGTTCAACGTTGGTAGGGCAAACAATTACCTCCGCTCCCAAAGCCCTTAATATATCTAACTTGGATTTGGACTGCTTTTCGGTAGTAGTAAAAATGCATTTGTATCCCCTAACAACAGCAGCCAGTGCAAGGCCCATACCGGTATTGCCCGATGTACACTCAATGATTGTTCCACCCGGTTTTAAGGTGCCGTTCTTTTCGGCATCTAAAACCATTTTAATACCAATGCGGTCTTTAATAGAATTGCCAGGGTTAAAGTACTCCACCTTGGCTAAGAACAAGCCTGGTATATCTTTCGTTATTTTATTCAGTTTAACCAGGGGAGTGTTTCCTATGGTATCTACTATGTTGTTAAAGTATTTCATACGCTATTTTTTGCTGCAGGTTGAAAATAAAATTTCAGTCACAGATTCACAGATTAAATGCTTCTAAATGCAAAAGCACATTTGAAGAGCGCAAAGTAGGAAAAATGAAATAGATGACGAAACGGGTTTCAGAGCTAAAACTACAGGTCGGCTTCAATTGCTTCTTTCAGTTTTTCGACAAAAACCAAAGTAGCCGGGCAGTGTACCATGTTGTTGGAGTAAGTTTTTTCCTGCACCTGGTATTTAAAATCCTTCCTTACAAAGTGCGGAAACTCGGCGCAATCAACCGGGCGGATGGCGTAAATAGTGCATAGATTATCCTTGCCTAAAAACTGGCAGGGTGTGGTTTTATTCACAATATCTTTATTCGAATCTTTCTTCAACCATTTTTTGTAAAACTCGTCGTAACTCATTTTAAAGTGAGCGGCTATGCGGTTAACATCCTTTTTGGTATAGGTAGGTGTCATTGTTTTGCAACAGTTAGCGCAGTTGGTGCAACTGACTTCCTTCCACACTTCCTTATCAACTTCAATGGCCGTTTTCAATAGGCCCTTCTTAGTGGATTTGCCCAACTCTCTCATAAATTTCGAGAGATCCTTCTTTTTCCGCAACGCTCTACGACGGTAATTTTTTACGTTTATTTCTGCCATGCTTTACTGTATGAAAGGGCCGAAAATAAGGATTTATGGAAGTTTAAAGGGCGAAGTTATAAACGGGGCATAGCATCTCTACTCAATCTCCTTTAACAAGGCTTCCAAATCCAGGTGCTCACTGTACATATCTAAGCTACCATCAGGTTTACGCGGCCAGTCATCAGCTGGTCTATCCCAATAAAGTTCAACTCCGTTCTTATCCGGGTCATCTAAATAGATAGCCTCCGAAACACCATGATCTGAAGCGCCTGTAATTGGATAACCGTCATCAACCAATCTTTTAAAGGCCACCGCTAGGTCCTTTCGGGTAGGAAACAGAATAGCGGTGTGGAATAAGCCAGCGCTGTTAACGGGCGCAGGTGGTCCGTTTTTACTATACCAGGTATTTAAACCAATATGGTGATGATACCCTCCGGCTGAAATAAAAGCAGCCGCATCGCCATAAGTTTGGATTTTGGTAAAGCCTAAAAGTCCGCAATAAAAACCGAGCGAGCGATCGAGATTGGATACTTTTAAATGCACGTGGCCGATTCGTGTTTGAGCCGGAATAGTATAATCAGACATAATTGGTTGAGATTGATTTAACAGTTAAGTAAAATAAAACTATTAGCGGCAATGAATTGTTTAAATAAAATAAGTTAACTTTTGTCATGTTTTCGACCATTAGCCCTTGATAATTATCATATAAGCCTATTAAACTTTAAATCTAACTTTGCCTTAAATCTCAAATCATGGGTAAAAAAATTCTGGCCGCGTTTGACGGAACAAAGTATTCTGACGGAGCTTCGAAATATGCGATTGAGATTGCAAAAGCAACTAATTCGCTATTGGTAGGTGTGTTTATACAGGATATGCGATACATCAATTTTACCTATGCCTACGCCTGGGACCAGCCCTTTATCGATTTTAGCACTGTTGAGGAATCTCAAAAAGAAGACCAGGAAAAAATTAAACTGAACATTAAGTTGTTTCACCGCGCCTGTGAGGAAAAAGGGGTACAGCATAAAGTGCATTTGGATAAGGGAGTGCCAATACAGGAATTGCTGACCGAAAGTGTTTTTTCTGATCTTATCATTATAGACTCCCATACGGGTTTTTTTTCGTTGGGAGAAGGCTACCCCAATCCTTTTTTGAAGGACTTTTTAGCCGACTCTCATTGCCCGGTGCTGATAGTGCCGCATCAGTACACATACTTTGATAAAGCGGTGCTATGCTACGATGGCGGTCCATCCAGCGTATTTGCCATCAAGCAATTCAGTTACCTGTTTCAGGGTATGGAAGATTTAAAGGCGGTGGTTTTGAGCGTAAATGAACAGTCAGGCAACCACCTTAAAGACGGGCACAACTTTAAGGACCTTGTGCACACGCATTTTAAAAATGCTGAGTTTGAGATACTAAACGGCCATGCGGAACAAGCCCTGGTAAATTACCTGAAAACAAATGCGAATAACACTATATTAGTGATGGGAGCTTATGGCGGAAGCGCTTTATCGCGCATGTTCCATCAAAGTCTTTCAACAAAAGTGCTTAAGGAAATCAGTATCCCGGTTTTTATTACTCATCAATAAATATTTTTAACCCCAAAATAAACAACATGAAAGCATCAATTAACTCTTTGCACCATCAGGACCAGGATTGGTTACGCGAACTGGAATTTTACAAAGCCGAAATCAGTATTTTAACCAAAAGGCTTGAGGAAGTGGGCTCAAAAAACACCGTTGAAAAGGTGACCTCGCAGGTAGAGCATTTTCAAAACAAGTTTGTTGTACTAAGCGAACAGCTGGATACCTTGCACCACGATATAAAGGAGCGGGAAACAGGTGTTGAAGATATTGCCAAAGCAAAGCCTGAGCACATTAATGAGCACTTCAATAAAGTGAAAGACGAAGTTCACGCACGAATGAAAGATATAGCGGCTGATTTTGCCGATACCCGTTTTGAGTTCAACAGATTTCTGGCAGCAACTTTGTAAGCGTATTAGCCTTCGCTGCCAATAGTATATTTCAGTGTGTAGTTAATACCCATTTGCACTTTTTGGTTATTAACTACATACTCTGATACTACATTGGTAAAACCCACCACGTCTCCATCCTGTAGCGATTGTATGGCTGCTTTCATTTCAGCGGTAATATTCCCATCTTCAGCATGTAGCATCGTTAAGCCTTTAGCAGTTGTAATTAGCATATCGAAAGATTTGAGATGAATGCCAGCCGGGTTAAAGCGCTCGGCGCTAATTTCAAGCACCTGTGCTTTTAGCAATTTATCTTTGGTAAAGTAGTTTTCAAGGCTTTGCAAAGTTCCATCCAGTTTAAACAGGTCATCGTGGTCGGCAACCGTCTTTCCACCCCATTCGCCCAACTTTTGCTCAAGCGTTATTTTTTTGCTGTAGCCCAGCGTAACCTTGCCCGCAGCATCACGAACGTAAACCTTCAGGTCTTCAAAAGCTGTTTTTCGATTAGCGTAATTAATCGTCAATCTAAACCCCCGTGGAAGAATTTGGCTTGTTCCACGGCCAAACTCAACATGATCAATAACCGAAGCCGATGCAGGGGGCAGGGAAAAATCAATTACCTGGTTAAAGTAAAGGGCATTTAAACCCGGTAGTAAATCGAGGTTGTAACCTGGAGTGGCAACATTATCGGGCTTGGGAATGGTTTCATTATCTTTTGGAGCAGCAATGGCGAAAACACAAAATAATACTGCCGGCAGGAGAAGGAAATATTTCGTTTTCATATAAGTGTGGTTTTTGTGCAATAAAGTTATATCAAAACGGAAGCGTTCTAAAAAAATTGTTATATCAGATGTTGATATTATGTTTAAAGAACCAACCTGTAATTTTTAACCGTGCATCAGGCCCGCTCCGCATAAATTGCGGTCGGATCAGCCAAAAATGTTAATGCCGTTTACTAAAAAGGCAACTAATCGCCATAAAAACAGGGTTTCCCCTATCTTAGCCGGCAAATCTTTTGCATGAAAAAAATCGGGTCTGTTTCTTTATGCCTCCTTTTCTCTTTCGGGTTTATTTCGTGGTTAAGCCTGGTGCCTGTTAAAAAGACAGTACCCCAAAAGCGCATAGAAAGCCTGTACGAAAGTCCGGACGACCCAAACGGAGCATCAACGTACGATTTTCAAAGGTTCCACGATCCCAGTACCGGGCTTGTTCCAAAGGATATCCGTAAAAAAGAATTAGCCTTTGCTGCCACCCTTCCAAAACGCGATGAATCTTCGCGCAGTACCCAATGGCAAAACCGCGGACCCTACAATCTTGGCGGCAGAACAAGAGCTTTGGCTTTAGACATAAACAATGAAAATATAATGTTGGCCGGACAGGTTACCGGGGGTATGTGGCGCAGTACCGATGGCGGAGACCACTTTACCCAAACCACACAGCCAGGACAGTTGCACTCCACCACCTGTGTAACACAGGATACAAGAAGCGGACACACCAATACCTGGTATTACGGCACAGGGGAACAATACGGGGTTGTAAATGCTGCAGGGTTCTCCTCGCAATTTGCGGGCGATGGTATATTTAAATCAACCGATAACGGCCTTACCTGGGCGCAGCTTCCTTCTACCCTTTCGCCTAATATTCCTAACCCTTTGTACCAGACCCGTAATTTTGATTTTGTTTGGAACATAGTAGTTGACCCCACCAATACCAGCCAGGATATTGTTTATGCGGCTGTGGTAAATGGAATTTGGCGAAGCACCGACGGCGGAGGTAGCTGGACACCGGTTTTAGGATTAGATACGTCCATCACAAGCGTTTCGCAATATGCCAGTATTGCAATTACTCCTACTGGTGTATTATATGCAACCTTGTCCAGCGAAACACCAAGCGGAGGTATATACAGAAGTACGGATGGTATTACCTGGGTAAAGATACAGCCAACCACTTTGCCTATCTCTTTTAGAAGAATTGAAATTGGTGTGGCACCAAGCGATGAAACACAGGTTTATTTTATTGGCGAGGCACCAGGCGCAGGAGCAACAGGCCATGTGCTTTATCACTACCAGTATGTTTCGGGCGATGGATCAGGTGCCGGCGGTACCTGGAGCAACAGGTCCATTAATATTCCGCACGACCATTGCCTTGGTTATTACAACTTCGATTTCAGAAAGTACAATTCTCAAAACTCGTACGACATGTACATTGTGGTTCATCCTACAGATCCTAATGTTGTGTTTTTAGGTGGAACAGATATCTACCGTTCGTATGATGGCTTCTCCTCACCCGCCTATGATTGGATTGGCGGATATCAATGCGACTCAAGCCGTTTAGCAAATTACGTTTACCCGGGTCATCACCCCGATCAGCACAAGCTTATTTTTCTTCCTTCAAACACTAACAAAGCTTTTTCGGGAACCGATGGCGGAATCATGAGGACAGATGATATTGTTACCAGTCCAACGGTTGTTTGGAATTTGATGAACAACGGCTACAACACCGGCCAGTTTTATACTTGCGCACTTGAACCGGGTAACACAAACAGCGATATGATAATTGGAGGACTGCAGGATAACGGCACTTATTTTACCAGCACAACCGATTACACCCAGGCCTGGCCCAAATCGCTGTATGGTGATGGAGGCTATTGTGCTATTACGCACGGCCGGAACACTTATTACATGAGTATTCAGCAGGGAAAGATCTTTAAAATGAACATCAGTGATAACGGAACAGTTAACGGACTATCGCGCATGGATCCAACCGGAATACCTGAAAACAATTACCTGTTTATTGCGCCTTTTATAATGGATCCGTTTGATGATAATAAAATGTACCTGGCCGCCGGAAAGGCTGTTTACAGAAATGATTCGCTTTCGGCCATTCCTATTGTGGGTAATGAAAGCAGCCCTGTTTCGC
Source organism: Bacteroidota bacterium (assembly GCA_028288545.1). GTDB lineage: Bacteria > Bacteroidota > Bacteroidia > Chitinophagales > LD1 > Bog-950. Next base: position 1,950 of record JAQBNQ010000599.1, on the reverse strand, counting down.
AAGGATGGAAAGCTTTACCAGGTACCTTAACGGGTACTTCTCCTTCTTCTCCATACATTTCATCACTTAATATCAGTGAGGCAAAACCAAGCCTCCTTTATTTTGGAACAGATGGCGGACAGGTATATAAACTTGACAGCTGTAATACCGGCACCAGCACCCAAAAAGTAAATATTACAGGAAGTAATTTTCCCGCAGGGGCTTATGTTAGCTGCGTTGAAACAGACCGCTTAAATGAAAACAACATACTGGTTACTTTTTCGAATTACGGCGTGGTCAGCATTTTTTATAGTGGCGATGGAGGTCAGAACTGGGCCAATGTTAGTGGCAATTTAGAAGATCACCCGGATGGAACGGGCAATGGTCCATCTGTTACCTGGGGTAAAATTTACAACGATGGTACCAGCACCAAATACTATGTGGGTACCAGTATCGGTTTGTTTTCAACCAGTACCCTTAACGGGCTTAACACCGTTTGGGCACAGGAAGGAGCCAATACTATAGGCAACGTTATTATTAATATGATACAGGCAAGGGCGTTTGACAACAACATTATTGTAGCTACTCACGGCAATGGAATATACTCCAACAAAGTATTTACACCTTCTGCCATCGATGATAAAAAAGCTGACCAATTGGGTATTATCTGCTATCCAAATCCGTTCAGCAACAGCGTTGTAATACAATTAAGCGCTGAAACAAGAGGAGAAACCCTAGCCGAAATATTTGACATTAGCGGAAAGCTGGTGAAGAAAATCACTGCCCGGAATACCACTCAGATAATTTGGGACGGAAACGATCTATCCAATAAACTCTGCGCTGCGGGAACTTACCTTGTTAGAATTACTGCCAATGGCAAAAGCGGATTGAAAAAACTGGTGAAGATGTAATAGAACGCCCGACCGACCGAAGGACTTCAGTCATTCGGGCGGGCTGATTTTCACTACTATCATGATGAATTATGATTAATACATTTGTATTAATCTTTTGTATTATCATCTTTATAATGAAAATAATGATGATCAGCGTTCTATCTGTATTCGCAATTCTTTAAAATAAGCTGCCGAAAGTTTTAAGCGGCTGCCGTACCAGGAGAACATTTCTCCATCTACCAACACTACTTTTGCCGTGGGACAGAACGCGCGGAATTCATCAAAGTGTTTTTCGGAAAACGAGTAGGGTTCAGAGGAAAGGAAGATAAAACGGGGGGTTAAGTCCGCCAGGGTTACGGGGTTTATTTCGGGATAGCGGTTTGCATTTTCAAATACATTTTTTACACCGAACACACCTAGCATGTGATTTATAAAAGTGTTGTTAGCTGCTACCATATAAGGTTTACGCCAAATAAAATATGCGCAGTTTGGGGCCGGTGCAGGGTGAACGTAATCAGCAAAACTGTTCTTTATTTCGTCAACCAGTTTCTCTCCTGCTTTTTCACGGTCAGTAATACGGGCTACTTCCTTCATCATGTTGTAGGAATCCGCTAACGTAAAAATATCGCTCATCCAAACCGGAAAGTGCTTTTGCAGCTCGATGATTCCTTCCTTATAGTTCTCCTCTTTATTGCCGATAATCAAATCGGGCTGAAGAGATTTTATTTTTTCAATGTCGAACTTTTTGGTGCCACCGATTTTGGCTTTGTCCTTTACGTATTCTGTGGGATGAATACAAAATCTTGTAAGGCCAATGACCTCATCATTCAAACCCAGATCAAAAAGTAGTTCTGTTTGCGAGGGAACAAGAGAGACAATTCTTTTAGGCGGAAAATTGAATTCGATGCTGTTGCCTAACTGATCGGTTGATTGCAATAACATCTCAATCGTTTTTCAAATTATTTTACCCGGGTAAATTAGTTCCTGCTGTTATAATAGAAATAAAGTCCAACTGCCGCTACAGCCAATCCGGCTAAAACTGCAAGAGTTATTTTTATCCAGCTATAAGGACGCTCAC
>JAQBNQ010000397.1 GCA_028288545.1 Bacteroidota bacterium | reverse complement strand
TTCATGTCGCTTATTTCTACCAGGGCAGAACTGTGGTTTAATTGGCCTATGCCAACCAGGCCCCATTGGTCCACTGCAAAAAAATCGCTGTTTGTGCTGCTCTCATCGCCGACATGAAAAAGGTAGTCAAGCGAAACAACGCCTGTACCGCTAAACACGCTTGCTTTTTTACCAATATCCACCTGGGCTAAAGGGCTGGAAACATTGATGGCCATTGTGCCCTGCCCCGAAACAACGAAAGGAAGAGGGGCAAAGGGATTACTGTTATCAAATATTGCCAAAGCAGGGTTGAAAGCGAGGCCAGGCGCCGCATATTCACTATTTGAGACAATGACCTCGGCACCACTGGAATGACTACTTGTGCTAATATTTAATCCTGCCCTTAAAAAATTATTATCAGCATCACTTACATAGTAAAACGGATTCGCAAAGAAATCGTCAGTACTGCTTAGGGTGATGTGGTTTTTGATAAAAAGATCGGCGGGGTTACTTGCATCGGCGGGCGCTCTGGCTTCGCCAATAGTTACTTTACCCAATGGCCCAATCTCAAAATCTGTATTGCCCACAGACGAGAACAAGCCCGTAACCTCTACCTTAGAGCAGGTGAAATAGTTCATACTTCCTTCGTCTACTACTGCAGCATATCTTGCTGAAAGCACACTTGCCGGTACACCTGTTGAACTTGAATTAATTACGTTAGACCGCGCTACATCTAAAATAGCAACGGGGGTATTTGTTCCAATACCTACCTGCTGGGTGGAACCATCAATAAAAACAGCTTGAGTACTATTGGTTTTTATACTAAATGCAGCATTATCTGTAGTACCTAAAAAATTACCACTAACACTGGTTCCGGTATTACCGGTTAGACCCCACCAATTTTGCGGCGGAGTTTTCCAACTCGCAGTACCGGAATTATCAGATGTAAGTAGTTTACCCGCTCCTTGAGTCCCATCAACAAGCGTGAAAGTGCCATCCAACTCAACATTTGATGGAGTAGTCGTATTGCCTATACCGATATTGCCGCTTGCATCCTGGTAAATAACCGAACCTGCGCTGCCTGTTGGCGGTCCGCCAGTACTCTGAACCAGAATAGGATTTTGCGCAAATGCAAATTGCATAGCCAAAAGCAAAGACAGCAGGGAAAGGATTTTTACCATAGAGTAGATTTTATAGACACAAAAAATATATCACTGGTTTATCTGCTATAAAACTGGAAAACATTATTAACATATGCAATCACCGAAAAGGTGAGTTTTTGTTAAAAACGCGCATCAGCAGTAATTGTATTCTGCAATATGGTTTTAGAACACGGTAAAGTTTGCTGAGTCAGCGGAATTGATAAAACTTTGGTAAGGAAGCTGGAAATCTTTCTCATGCACGGGGGGATTTATGAGTTAACAAGGATATTTTTATTTAAATATAGGTACTTAACTTTAGATTGAGGTATTTATTTTGAAAGGATAAAAAACACGGAGACACGGAGGGCATGGCCCCCTAAATCCCCCAAAGGGGGACTTGAAAGACACAAACTTGATATCTGTGATTTCGGGTTAGCGATAGAAACGCAAAGCCCGGAGCAAGGCTTTGCGAGCGAGGACTTGGAGTGGATAGCGCGGCCCCGCGGCTTTGCGAGGGGGAACCCCATTAACTCGACTTTAGATACTAGACACAAGATACAAGACACAAGACAACAGCCTTTAGGCATAAAAAAACCGGCAAAGAGTTTTACTCTTTGCCGGTTTATAGCTTTCAAGTTTTACTAAAACTTAAAGAAGAAGAAGGCAACTGCAACCCATTCGGCTTTGATGCCGCTGGCATGGCCTATAGTGCTGCCGTGGCTGTCTTCAACAGTGCCATCGCTTTTAACGTGGCCTATGGTGCTGCCGTGGCTGTCTTCAACAGTGCCGTCGCTTTTAACGTGACCTATGGTGCTGCCGTGGCTATCTTCGATGGTGCCGCCGCTTTTAATGTGGCCTATTGTGCTACCGTGGCTGTCTTCGATGGTGCCGTCGCTTTTAATGTGGCCTGCAGTGCTGCCGTGGCTGTCTTCAACCGTTCCATCGCTTTTAATGCTACCGGTGCTTGAGCCGTGGCTATCGGACAATGTTTGTGCCTGAACGCCAAAGGCGAAGCAAAGGGTAACGAGTGCGAAACCAAATAGTTTTTTCATGTATTGTTTTTTGGGGTTAGTAATGATGGTAAAGCTATCTTTTAATACGATGCACACAAAATATTTTTACAAGTCGGACCATGGTATGAATCGTTATTGGATGGAAAAACAATCTATATTTACGAATTGAAGAAATTACCTGTTACCAGTGTAATGAATCATTGAACTGTATGGTTAAGACGGCATCGGGATTACTCACCATTCAAAAATTCATCTACCTGCTGGATGATTTTCACTATTACGAATTCAGTAATTACCTGTCGCTTATTAATGCTTCCTTGCCACTGCGCTTAACCGAGGCCATAAGAAATAAACTTCCGGATTTTGATACCTCTCAGGATCTTTGCAAAAAGGTGTATGGGGGCTTTGATAAAAGCCATCAGCAAAACTTTAACCAGCTAACCTCCTATACCTTTAAACATTCCGCCGTGTTAGCCCAAAATTACCCTGGCTATTTGCATGGTAAAATTCCGGCGTTGGAGCGATTGGTTAATGAGGGGAAAAGAGATGAATCGAACGTTATGGCCGATGCGCTATTGGATATGGCTGAGCGCATAGAGGATTTTCAATGCCACGCCATGGTTTTGAAATTTTTAAGTCAACAGGCTTTTTTGGTAAAGGATACCACCGCTGCTTTTAAATTGAGTGCAAGGTTGGAAGAGTGTATTGCAAACGAAAAGCTTTTTACCGAACTACAGACCACCTTCAGGAATGCAGAACATGTAGTAGATTACGCAAAAGCCCGCGAGAGTTTAAAAGGATTAAAGCAGTACTATCAAACGTTTAAGGACCACCCTTCATCGGTGATTCGCATTTTTAGCCAGTTTGCTTATATCAGTAGTATTTACTCGGCGGATATTGGATTATTTGCTCAGCCTGATGTAGAAGCGTTGATCCGTTTGCTGGAGAAGGACCTGGCTAATTACCCGTACGTTGTTTTTCCTTTTCTTACAGACATAGAGGGTAATTTTGGTTTCTTAAAACTAAATTCGCCACTTGTAAAATTGAATTCGAAGGAAGGGGAGAAGGAATACGAGGATTTAACGGAGCACTACAACTCGGTTAAGTTTTGGAGGAGTTACCTCAGTTTTTGGCAGTTGCACTTAATAGCCATCCAGGTTACAAGATTGCTAACCGCTTATCATTACCAGATACATAGAAGCGACTACCGTAAGTTGATTAGTGCCAACGACTGGCGATGGGTAAAATCGCTGATTGAAAAATGCGATGAGCTTTTAAATATTAAAACCTTTATACAGCACTACGAATACGAGATACGCAGTTTGAAAATGATGTATGGCGCGTTATTGATCATTGCAGGAGGCAACAATATTAAAAAAGGTGTTGCGGAACTTGAATCGCTGCTTATTGCTTACCAGCAGGTTAATATGAGAGGCTCAACGGATAGCGTTTACCTGTGCCTGATGGTGGGGTATTTTTCATTAAAGAATTACGAGATGTGCGCCAAAACTTTCAGGCGTTATACTAAAGTAATTAAAGACAAGCCCGTGTTTGAGGGCAACGACAGCAAAATACATGCTTACTACTATTTGTCGCAATGGCTGGCTACCAACAGCAAACAATATCCAACCAAAATGGGTTTGCTGTTAAAGCGCCTAAAAGGTGCTCCGCCGGAATCTATTGTGGAACTGATGCAACACTTTGAGATGCCTGTTGCAATTTAAACGCTAGGGATTTGTTTTTCCACCACTACTGCGGTGCCATAGGCCAATACCTCGGTTAAACCCTGCATTACTTCATTGGCATCGTATCGCATATTTATAACAGCGTTAGCGCCTTTTTCCCTGGCATGTTGCATCATCAGCTGTAGCGCTTCTTCGCGGGCTCTTTCGCATAGTTGGGTGTAAATAACATTGCGGCCACCAAAGATGGTCATAAAGGTGCCGGCCATACTTCCAAAGATGCTTCGCGAGCGAACGGTAATACCGCGCACCAAACCTAATTGTCGCGTAATTTTATATCCTTCTAAATAGGTACTTGTTGTTAAGAGGTTAGTATCGGTCATGGCAGTTTTGTTTTGATTGCAAGATAGGAAGAAAGGTGCAACCGTGAATTTGTAACCGGTATAAAAAACAAGAGCCCCACTGCGGGCAACAGTAGGGGCTCGTTGAAACCAATGTATGAATAAA